>NZ_JBFAAF010000038.1:0-71655 GCF_040639595.1 Micromonospora sp. NPDC023814 | reverse complement strand
TATGTCGCGAGCCACCGAGAGTGCAGGACGGGCGCTGCTGACCGTGGGCGGCCTGGTGCGCCGGGCCGAGGTGTCCGCCGACGGCCGTACGCTCCACCAGATCGGCGGCCGGGAGGCGGACGCGTTCTACCGGGACCGCTGGTCCTACGACAAGGTGGTGCGCTCCACGCACGGGGTCAACTGCACCGGCTCGTGCTCCTGGAAGGTGTACGTCAAGGACGGCATCATCACCTGGGAGCAGCAGCAGACCGACTACCCGAGCGTCGGGCCCGACCGGCCGGAGTACGAGCCACGCGGCTGCCCCCGGGGCGCCGCCTTCTCCTGGTACACCTACTCCCCCACCCGGGTGCGTTACCCGTACGCCCGGGGCGTGTTGGTGGAGATGTACCGGGAGGCCAAGAGCCGCCTCGGTGACGCGGTGGCCGCCTGGGCGGACATCCAGGCCGACCCCGAGCGCCGCCGTCGCTACCAGAGGGCCCGCGGCAAGGGCGGCCTGGTGCGCATCACCTGGGACGAGGCGCAGGAGATGATCGCCGCCGCCCACGTGCACACGATCGCCGAGTACGGCCCGGACCGGATCGCCGGCTTCTCCCCCATCCCGGCGATGTCGATGGTGTCGCACGCCGTCGGCGCGCGGTTCGTGTCGCTGCTCGGCGGGTCGATGCTGTCCTTCTACGACTGGTACGCCGACCTGCCGGTGGCCTCCCCCCAGGTGTTCGGCGACCAGACCGACGTGCCCGAGTCCGGGGACTGGTGGGACGCCTCCTACTTCGTCATGTGGGGCTCGAACGTCCCGGTGACCCGCACCCCGGACGCGCACTGGATGGCCGAGGCACGCTACCGCGGCCAGAAGGTCGTGGTGGTCAGCCCCGACTTCGCCGACAACGTCAAGTTCGCCGACGAGTGGATGCCGGCCCAACCGGGCACCGACGGCGCCCTCGCGATGGCGATGGGGCACGTCGTGCTCAAGGAGTTCTTCGTCGACCGGCGCACGCCCCGGTTCGTCGACTACGTGCGTAGGTTCACCGACCTGCCGTTCCTGGTGACCCTGGAGCCGGGCGCGGACGGGGCGTACCGGCCGGGCAGGTTCCTCACCGCCGAGCACCTGGGCGAGACCGGGAAGGAGGCGGCCTTCAAGACGGTGCTGTGGGACTCGGCCACCGACGCCCCCGCCGTGCCGCGCGGCAGCCTCGGCCACCGGTGGGGCGAACAGGACGGCCAGTGGAACCTCGACCTGGGCGACCTGGAGCCGGCGCTGACCTGCCTCGGCGCCGGCGACGCGGTCGAGGTCGAACTGCCCCGCTTCGACACCGACACCCCACAGGTGCTGCGCCGGGGCGTGCCGACCCGGAGGATCCGGCGGGCGGGTGGGCGGGCGGGCGCGAGCGAAGAGATCATCGTGACCAGCGTGTTCGACCTGCTGCTGGCCCAGTACGGCGTGGCTCGCGACGGGTTGCCCGGGCAGTGGCCGGCGGGCTACGACGACGTCGCGACGCCGTACACACCGGCGTGGCAGGAGCCGATCACCGGGGTGCCGGCGGCACAGGTAGCCCGGGTGGCGCGGGAGTTCGCCGACAACGCGGAGCGCTCGGGCGGCCGGTCGATGATCCTGCTCGGCGCGGGCACGAACCACTGGTTCCACTCCGACGCCACCTACCGGGCGATCCTGGCGCTGGTGACCCTCACCGGCTGCCAGGGCGTCAACGGTGGCGGCTGGGCGCACTACGTCGGGCAGGAGAAGTGCCGCCCGGCGACCGGCTGGGCGCAGCTCGCGTTCGGCCTGGACTGGGTCCGGCCGCCGCGGCAGATGATCGGCACCGCCTTCTGGTACGTGCACACCGACCAGTGGCGCTACGACACGTACTCCGCCGACGTGGTGTCCTCGCCGACCGGCACGGGCGCCTTCGCCGGCAAGCACACCATGGACCTGCTGGCCCAGTCGGCGCGGTCGGGCTGGATGCCGTCGATGCCGACCTTCGACCGCAGCCCCCTCGACCTGGCCGACGAGGCCCTCGCCGCCCGGCCCGACGACCCGGCCGGCTGGGTGGCCGAGCAACTCGGCGAGGGGCGGGTGCGCTTCGCCTGCACCGACCCGGACGCGCCGGAGAACTGGCCACGGGTGCTGACCGTGTGGCGGGCCAACCTGCTCGGCTCGTCGGCCAAGGGCAACGAGTACTTCCTGCGACACCTGCTCGGCACCGACGCCAACCTGCGCGCCGACGAGGCCCCGGCGGAACTGCGGCCGAAGGACGTGACCTGGCGGGACGAGGCACCGGAGGGCAAGCTCGACCTGCTGCTGTCGCTGGATTTCCGGATGACCTCCACGACGCTCTTCTCCGACGTCGTGCTGCCGGCCGCCACCTGGTACGAGAAACACGACCTGAGCAGCACCGACATGCATCCGTTCGTGCACGCGTTCACCCCGGCGATCAGCCCGCCGTGGCAGACCCGCACCGACTTCGCCGCCTTCCACGGCATCGCGAAGGCCTTCTCGAAGCTGGCGGCGACCCGACTCGGCGTACGCAAGGATCTGGTCGCGGCGCCGCTGCTGCACGACACCCCGGACGCCATGGCGACCCCGCACGGCCGGGTCCGCGACTGGGCGGCCGAGGGCGAGACGCCGGTGCCCGGCCGGACCATGCCGAAGCTGCTGGTGGTCGAGCGCGACTACGGGGCGGTCGCCGACAAGCTGGCCGCGCTCGGCCCGCTGATGGACAGCCTCGGCACCACCGGCAAGGGCGTGTCGGTCGACGTCCGGCCGGAGGTGGCGTACCTGCGGCGCAAGAACGGCGAGGTGCGCGGCGGCGCGGCCGACGGACGGCCGTCGCTGGCGACGGACGTGCACGCCTGCGAGGCGATCCTCGCCCTCTCCGGCACCACCAACGGCCGGGTCGCCACCGCCGGCTTCCGGGACGTGGAGAAGCGCACCGGCGTACGCCTGGCCGACCTGGCCGCCGAACACGAGGGCAAGCAGATCACCTTCGCCGACACCCAGTCCCGCCCGGTGCCGGTGATCACGAGCCCGGAGTGGTCGGGCAGCGAGCACGGCGGCCGCCGATACTCGCCGTTCACCATCAACACCGAGCGGCTCAAGCCCTGGCACACCCTCACCGGGCGGCAGCACTTCTTCCTCGACCACGACTGGATGCACGAGGCCGGTGAGGCGCTCCCGATCTTCCGGCCGCCGCTGGACATGCACAAGCTCTTCGGCGAGCCGAGACTGGGCCGCAACGGCGAGCTGGAGATCACCGTCCGGTATCTGACGCCGCACTCGAAGTGGTCGATCCACTCCGAGTACCAGGACAACCTGCTGATGCTGACGCTCTCGCGGGGCGGGCCGACGATGTGGATGAGCGAGGCCGACGCCGCGAAGATCGGCGTACGGGACAACGAGTGGATCGAGGCGGTCAACCGCAACGGCGTGGTGGTCTGCCGGGCCGTGGTCAGCCACAAGATGCCCGAGGGGACGGTCTACATGTACCACGCCCAGGAGCGGGTGATCGACGTGCCGAAGGCCGAGGTCAACGGCCGGCGCGGCGGCATCCACAACTCGCTGACCCGGCTGCTGGTCAAGCCCACCCACCTGATCGGCGGGTACGCGCAGCTGTCGTTCGCGTTCAACTACCTCGGCCCCACCGGCAACCAGCGTGACGAGGTCACCGTGATCCGCCGCCGCTCGCAGGAGGTGCAGTACTGATGCGCGTGATGGCCCAGATGGCGATGGTGATGAACCTCGACAAGTGCATCGGCTGCCACACCTGCTCCGTGACGTGCAAGCAGGCGTGGACCAACCGGTCCGGCGTGGAGTACGTGTGGTTCAACAACGTGGAGACCCGGCCCGGCCAGGGCTACCCGCGCACGTACGAGGACCAGCAGCGGTGGCAGGGCGGCTGGGTCCGCACCCGCACCGGCCGCCTCAAGCCCCGTTCCGGCGGCCGGGTGAAGAAGATGTTCAGCATCTTCGCCAACCCGAAGTTGCCGTCGATGCAGGACTACTACGAGCCGTGGACGTACGACTACGAGCACCTGCTCACCGCGCCGGCGGGCGAGGACACTCCCGTCGCCCGGCCGAAGTCCCTGCTGACCGGCCAGGACACGAAGATCACCTGGAGCGCCAACTGGGACGACTCGCTCGCCGGCGGCAACGAGATCGCCGCCGGCGACCCGGTGCTGGCCAAGATCTCCGACCAGGTGAAGCAGGAGTTCGAGAAGACCTTCATGTTCTTCCTGCCCCGCATCTGCGAGCACTGCCTCAACCCGTCCTGCGCGGCATCCTGCCCCTCGGGGGCGATCTACAAGCGGGCCGAGGACGGCATCGTCCTGGTCGACCAGGACCGGTGCCGCGGGTGGCGGATGTGCGTGACCGGCTGCCCGTACAAGAAGGTCTACTTCAACCACCGGACCGGCAAGGCCGAGAAGTGCACGTTCTGCTTCCCGCGCATCGAGATCGGCCAGCCGACCATCTGCTCCGAGACGTGCGTCGGCCGGCTGCGCTACCTCGGTCTGATGCTCTACGACGTCGACCGGGTCGCCGAGGCGGCGGCCGTCCGGGACGAGGGCGACCTGTACGAGGCCCAGCGCTCGGTCTTCCTCGACCCGCACGACCCTGCCGTGGTCGATGCCGCCCGGGCGGCCGGCATCCCCGACGACTGGATCGAGGCGGCCCAGCGCTCTCCGGTCTGGGATCTGATCATGAAGTACGAGGTGGCGCTGCCGCTGCACCCGGAGTACCGGACCATGCCGATGGTCTGGTACATCCCCCCGCTGTCGCCGGTGGTCGACGTGCTACGCGAGACCGGCCACGACGGCGAGGCCGCGGGTAACCTCTTCGGCGCCATCGACGCGCTGCGCATCCCGGTGGAGTACCTCGCCGAACTGTTCAGCGCCGGTGACCCGGGCCCGGTGCGCGGCGTGCTCAACCGCCTCGCGGCGATGCGCGCGTACCAGCGCCGGATCAACCTCGGCGAGGCCGCGGACGAGTCGATCGCCGCCGCGGTCGGGATGACCGGTGACCAGATGGACGAGATGTACGGGCTGCTGGCGATCGCCAAGTACGAGCAGCGCTACGTCATCCCGGCGGCGCACGCCGAGGACGCGCACCGGCTGGAGAAGGTCGCCACCGAATGCAGCCTCGACTACGAGGACGGCCCGGGCATGGGCGGCGGCGGCCCGTACGGGCAGGGACCGTTCGGCGAGTCGTCCGGCACGACGGTGCCGGTGCAGGTGGAGACCTTCCACATGCTGCGGGACCGCCAGACCGCCGACAGCTTCACCGACCCGGGCGACGAGCCGCGCCGGGTCAACCTCCTCAACTGGGACGGCAAGGGCACCCCGAAGGGGCTCTTCCCGCCCCGCCCCCGCGACCGTGGAGAGGACGCAGGATGAGCGGGCCCACCTGGCGGGCGGTGGCGGCCCGGGCCGCCTCGCTGCTGCTGCGCTACCCCGACGACGAGGTCATGGCGGCGCTGCCGGTGCTGCGCGCCGCCCTCGACGAACTGCCGGCGGCGGTCGCCGGGCCGCTGGGCGAGGTGGTCGGCCACCGCGAACGCACCGAGCCGGGCCGGCTGCGGGCGGCGTACGTGGAGCTGTTCGACTTCCGGCGCCGCTGCTGCCTGCACCTGACGTACTACACCTGCGGCGACACCCGGAAGCGCGGCGAGGCCCTGGTCGGCTTCTTCGGCGCGTACAAGCGGGCGGGTCTGGCGGTGGTCGGCGGCGAGCTGCCCGACTTCCTGCCCGCGGTGCTCGACCTGGCCGCCGTGGACGACGGCGGGTGGCGGCTGCTGCGGGCCAACCGGGTCGGTCTCGACCTGCTGGTGGAGGCGCTGGGGCGGGAGCAGTCGGCCTACCGGCAGGCGGTGGTCGCCGTCCGGGAGATGCTGCCGCCCGCCGGGCCGGCGGACCTCGCCGCGGCGGCCCGGCTGGCCCGCACCGGCCCGCCGGTGGAGCAGGTGGGCCTGGAGCCGTTCGGTCTGGTCGACACGACGGAGGGTCGCCGGTGAGTGCGAGGAACGCAGCGCAGCCCAGCACCGCAGTCACGAACGGAAGGGGTCACCGATGAACACGCTGCTGTGGGTCGTGTACCCGTACCTGTCCCTGACGGTGCTGGTCGGCGGGCTGGTCTGGCGCCACCGGTACGACAGGTTCGGATGGACGACCCGCTCGTCGCAGCTCTACGAGAACACGATCCTGCGATGGGGCAGCCCGATGTTCCACTTCGGCGTCCTGATGGTCCTGATCGGGCACGTCGGTGGCCTGCTGGTGCCCAAGTCCTGGACCGAGGCGGTGGGGATCACCGAGCACAGCTACCACCTGACGGCCGTGTTCGTCGGCACGGTGGCCGGTTTCTGCACTCTTGTCGGGCTGGGCATCCTCATCGCCCGCCGACGACTCACCGGCCCGGTCTTCGCCGCCACCACCCGCAACGACAAGGCGATGTACGTGGTACTCGCCGGCGTGATCGTCCTCGGCCTGTGGGCGACCGTCCGCGCCAACGTGTCGGGACCCGGCTACGACTACCGGGAGACCATCTCCCCGTGGTTCCGGTCCCTGTTCTACCTCAGCCCCGACCCGGAGGTCATGGCCGGCGTGCCGGTGGCCTTCCAGATCCACGTCCTGGCGGCGTTCGCCCTCTTCGCGTTCTGGCCCTTCACCCGCCTGGTGCACGCGTTCAGCGCTCCGGTCGGCTACGCCACCCGCCCGTACGTCGTGTACCGCAGTCGGGACGACCGGCCCGGGCTGCGGCCGAGCCGGCCCGGTTGGGAGGGCCCACCGCGGCTGCCCCGCCCGCGTCGCGACCGCAGCCGCTCCGGTCGCTGAACGCCACACGGGCCCGGAACGACAGAGGTTCCCGCCCGTTGCCGCGGCGCGGCGCGGCGGCTCACCGACGGCGGGGCCGCTCCCCCGGCACCCGCGGTGTCCCAGCCGATGGGCGACTTTCGGCCCTACCTGGGCCCCGTCGCGGAGGCAAGGCTCGTAACGGCAGGGCGGATCCGCGACTCCCTGCGACCGACGCACACCGGCAGCACGACGATCGATCCGACGGAGAGCAGCGATGACCATCGCCCGTGACGGACAGCCGACGGACACCAACCCGACGGCCGCGGCGGCCTCCCACAGCGCCTCCGGCACGCCGACCCGGGGCAGATCCGGCGCTACGACCCAGCTCGCCCTGGCCACTCTCGGTTTCCTGGTCAACTTCTGGGGGTGGGCGCTGCTGGGTCCCCTCAGCCCAGGCATCAAGGAACGCCTCGACCTCAGCTTCACCGCGCAGTCCCTGCTGGTGGCCGTACCGGTGGTGGTCGGGTCGCTGGGCCGCATCCCGGTCGGCGCCCTCACCGACCGGTACGGCGCCCGGGTGGTCTTCCCGCTGGTCACGCTCGCCACGATCGTGCCGGTGCTGACCCTGAGCGTGGTCTCGTCCTACCCGGCGCTGATCGTGACCGGCTTCTTCCTCGGCATCGGCGGGACCGCGTTCGCCGTCGGCGTTCCCCTGGTCTCCGGTTGGTACCCACCCGCGCGGCGCGGCTTCGCGATCGGCGTGTTCGGCATCGGCATGGGCGGCACCGCCATCGCCAACTTCACCACCGTCCGGCTCGCCGACACCTACGGCGCCCGTGCTCCGTTCCTGCTCGTGGCCGCGATCCTCACCGCGTACGCGGTCCTGTCGTTCCTGCTCCTGCGGGACGCCCCGGACCGGGCGCGGCCGACCGGTTCGGCCTGGCGGCGCCTCACCGCGGTGGGCCGGCTGACCGTCACCTGGCAGTTGTGCTTCCTGTACGCGGTCGGCTTCGGCGGGTTCGTGGCCTTCAGCGTGTACCTGCCCGCCTACCTACGCACCACCTACGGCCTGAGCGCCGAGGACGGCGCGTTGCGCACGGCGGGGTTCGTGGTCCTCGCCGTCCTCGCCCGGCCGATGGGCGGCTGGCTCTCCGACCGGCTGCACCCGGTGCCGGTGCTGGTGTGGTGCTTCGGCGGAGTGGCCGCCTTCGCGGTGGTGCAGGCCTTCGAGCCCGCCCTGATGCCCGTCGCGACCGTCGCGCTGCTCGGGATGGCGGTGCTGCTCGGCGCGGCCAGCGGTGCCGTGTTCGCGCTCGTCGGCAGGGTCGCCCCCGCCGACCAGGTCGGCGCGGTCACCGGGCTGGTCGGCGCCGCCGGCGGGCTCGGCGGGTTCGTCCCGCCGCTGGTGATGGGCTGGGTGTACGGCGCGCAGGGCTCCTACGCCATCGGCCTCATGCTGCTCTCCGACGTCGCCCTGGCCGCCGCGGTGTTCACCTCGGTGAAGATGGGCGGGCTCGCCAAGCGTGTCGTCTGATCATGTCGGTGCGGCGGGTGGGCCAACACCTGGATCCGTGCCGACACTTCTGCCGCTGACGACGACCGAACACGTCAACGGACGTCGGTCGGAAACTGGCGGTAACCCTGCTGCGCCGCCGAGCCGACCGTGGCGCCGCCGGCCCTGACCACGGGGTTGGCGGTGGACGGGCACGGTGTAGTGTTGACCAGGTCCCGGACCGCGACGGCCGTACCGAGGTGCGGGTGGTCGCGCAGACACCGGCCGCCACGACCGCGTTCATCGGCGCCCGTGGCGTCGGAGGGCGTGGCGCGCGGGCCTTCCCGGCCGGCTCGGCAACCCGCTGACCACCGAGGGTGACGGCATGGTCCGGCTGCCGACGCCCGCCGGGAAGATTGCCACCGTGCCGCTCGACCTGAACTGACCGCGCGAGCCTCCCCGGGCGCCCGCCCGACACCTGCCACGCTGTGCCGGGGGTAGAGGTTTCACCGGCACGGAAAATGGAGAAGGTGGAAGTCGCACCTGCGCCCGAGGGGGGATCACTCGTGTCCGACACCAGCATCGACCGGTCCGACCGCCAGGCCGACCGTCCCGACGAGGTGACCGATCCACTGCTGTGGAAGCTCGCCTTGGACGTGGCCGACGCCCACGAGCCGGACGGGGAGGGCGGCTGCCGCAACCTGCTCTGCGCGGGCCAGGCGTGGCCCTGCCCGGCCTGGAACAACGCCCAGCACGCGCTGCGCGTGGCCCGGGCCGACTCCGCCACGCAGCCGTCGTCGCCCGGCGTCCCGAGGCAACCGGACCGTACCGACCGGCCGGCCGCAGCCGGGTCGGCGCGACGCCCCCGGCCGGCCGCGTCGGCCGCGTAGGGCGCCACCTCGGGCCGAGCCGGACGTACGCGCCCGGTCGGTGCCGAACGTCTTCGCCGTCGCACCCGCCTGCCGGGTGCGGCGGTCGTCGTGACCGGCGTGCTGCCGGGACTCAGGCCGGCCCGACCGGCCCGGTGATCCGGACGGCCAGCTTCTTCGGGGCGAGCAGGCAGTAGCTCTCGGTGAGCAACTCGCCGACCTCGGCCCAGTCGACGCCGTGGTCGAGCACCATGCCCAGCACGTCGGCGCCCCAGTCCGGCTTGAAGAACGGGTGACCGCCTGCCACCAGCGCGTGGACCTCGTCGAGGGGCGAGCGGAACGTCAGCACGCAGGTTGGCTCGTCGGTCGCGGCGCCCCGGGCGTACGCCATCTGGTGGTCGGGGTCGACAGTGAGCACGTGGGCGAAGGTGCGCTTGCGGATCCGCCAGCGCACCCCCACCCAGGCCGGCTCCTCGTAGCTCTCCGGCAGCTCGCGACAGATCGGCCGCAGCCGGTCGAGGAACTCCGACGGCACGTCTCCGGGGGCGGTCATGCCGCAACCGTAACCGCGCCCACCGACACTTCTGCCGCCCTCGCCGGCCGTCGGTTCGGCTGCGCTGCCAGGTGCGGACGCCGGCCCGCGCGGCCGGTCAGGCGACCGCGGCGTCGGCCTCGTCGAGCCAGCGCCGGTACCAGCGGTCGAAGCCCAGCGGCGTGCCGTCGGCGTCGCGCAGCGGCCGGAATCCGCTCCCCTCGGCGGTGTCGTCGGCCCCCATCTGGCCGCGCGCCGGGCCGCTGACCACCAGCGCCTCGCGCAGCGCGCAGCCGAGGTGGCACAGGTAGAGCAGCCCGATCGAGTGCTCGGGGGAGTAGACCAGCCTGTCGTGCCGTTCCCAGTAGGCGTCCTCGGCCTCGTTGAACGCCTCGACGGTGTCGTAGTCCTCCTCGTCGGGAGGCTCGGGCAGCCCGTCGGCCGGGTTGAAGGGCTCGGTGTGCGGGAACGGCTGGTGCAGTGTGTCCCGATCGGTGAGGTCGGCTCCGTCGCCCTCCCACGCCCAGCGGCCGTCCACCCTGCGCAGCGGGAACAGCCCGTAGGTCGGCCCGGCGCCGCCCCGGCCGGCGGTGAGCAGGAACGAGCGGTATTCCTCGGGCAACTCGACCCGCAGTTGCCCCTCCAGCTCAGCCATCTCCTCGGCGCGCAGCGGCGGCTCCAGCGTCCACCGGTGCGCGTGGGCGCCGAAGACCTTGTCACCGTCGGGGTGGGCGGCCAGCCGGGCGAGCCGCCCGCGCACGTCTGACCAGTCGGTGTGCGTCACGGCCGGAACCCTATCGGCGGGCACCGACAACGACGGGCGGCCGGCCCCCGGTGCGGGAGCCGGCCGCCCGTCGGCGCCGGGTGTCACCGGGGTGTCGGGACCGCCTCGCGGGCGAGGATGACCGCGCCGAGCAGCGCGGCGTCGTCGGCGAACCGGGACAGGACCACCTCCGGCGGGTACGGCAGGACCGCGGCGAGCCGCTCCCCCAGCAGACCCCGGATCAGTCCGTTGCCGGCCACCCCGCCGACCAGCACCACCCGCTGCGGGTCGAGCAGCAGGCAGCAGGTGACCAGGTGTCGGGCCAGCTCGTCCACCCGGGCGGTCAGCGCGTCCCGGGCCGGGCCGGGGCGCTCGGCTGCGGCGGCCAGCGCGGGTGCGCCGCCCGGAAGCCCGAGCGAGTCCGCGAGCCCGTCCAGCGCCCGGCCGGAGAAGTCCAGCTCCAGCATGGTGCCCGGCCACGGGCCGCCGGCCACGGCGTAGCCGATCTCGCCGGCCGCCCCGTGGTGACCGGCCAGCACCGCCCCGCGGACCGTGGCCGCCGCCGCGACGCCCGTGCCGAGGCCGACCACCAGGCCGGGGTCGGCGTCGCGCAGCGCGCCGATCCGCAGCTCGGCCAGGGCGGCGGCATTCAGGTCGTTGTCGACCGCAACCGCCGGCACCGCCAGCCGATCCTGGACCGCGTCGGCGAGCCGCAGCCGGTCCCAGCCGGGCACGTTCGGGGCCAGGTCGATCCCGTCCGGCCGCACCACGCCGGGCGAGGCGATGCCGGCCGCGACGACCGGCGAGCCGACCTCCCCCACCAGCTTCGCGGCCAGCTCCAGCGCCCGGTCCAGGGCCTGCGGGGCGCCCCGCTCGGCGTACGTCGGGACCCGCTCGCGGGCCAGCAGCCGCCCCTGCCCGTCGGCCACCCCGACCGCCATCTTGGTGCCGCCGAAGTCGATGCCGAGCAGCACGCCCGCGTCGCCGGCCGCCTCGGCGGCCTCGGCTGCCCGACCGGCCAACCGCACGCTCACCGTCCCGTCCCCGTGGCCACGACCCCCGCGCCGGCGCTCATCGGCCCGCCCGCTCGGCGGCGACCGCGTCCAACGCCTTGTCGGCGGCGGCCAGACGGTCCCGGACGGCGGCCAGCCGGCCGGCGACGGTGTCGAAGGTGCCGCGCAGCACCACCACCTGGGCCCGGACGGCGTCCGCGCCGGGGCCGTCGACCTGGGCGCGGTCGAGCACCAGCTCGGGGCGTACGGCGGCGGCGATCAGGTCGGCGACGGCGGCATCGGCCAGCCCGTCGGCGATCCCCTCGGCCGCCGCCCGGACGGTCTGCGCGGTCCAGGTGTCCGGGGCGCCGCCGCGCACCAGCCGGCCGACCACGGAATGGGCGGCCCGGAACGGGACCCCGTGCCGGGTCAGCGCGTCCGCCGCGGCGGTGGTGGTGGCGCCGGAGGCGACGATCTCCTCCCGCGACGGCGGCTCGAGCGGCTCGATCTCGGCGAGGAAGCCGCCGAGCAGGGCGAAGAACCGGTCGGTGCGGTCGTTGCTCTCCCAGAGCCGCACCTGCACGTCGGTGGTGGCGTTGTTGGAGTCCTCCCACCAGGCCGCGCCGACGTTGTTGAGCACGGAGGCGGCGTCGGCGGCGGTGGCGCCGGCCATCGAGACGAGGTGTTCCAGCACCACCGGGTTGCGCTTCTGCGGCATGATGCTGCTGCCCTGGGTGAAGTCGCCGGGGGTCGTCACCCAGCGCCAGCTCAGCCAGTCCATCAGGGTGCGGGCCAGCCGGGCGCCGGTCGCGAGGGCCTGGGCGTTGAGGGTGCCGACCCGGACGAGGTGGTCGGCGCCGGCCACCGCCTCGTAGGAGTTGGTGACCAGGCCGCCGAAGCCGAGCAGCTCGGCCACGCGCGCCGGGGCGATGTCCAGGTCGGTGCCGGCGAACGCGCAGGAGCCCAGCGGCGAGGTGTTGAGGGTCTCGATCAGGTCGGCGTACGCGACGGCCTCGCCGGCGAGGGCCTCGGCGTAGCCGGCGAGGGCGTGCCCGATGGTGGTGGGCTGGGCCGGCCGACGGTGGGTGTAGCCGGTGATGACCACGTCGGCGTACCGGTGCGCCGAGTCCAGGGCGGTCCCGCCGGCGGCCAGGACCCGGTCGAGGACCCCGAGCAGCTGGTCGCGCAGCAGCATCCGGAACACCCCGGCGTCGAGGTCGTTGCGGCTGCGGGCCATCTGCACGTCCAGTTCGGACGTGGGGATGCCGCACGCCTGCGCCAGCCGCTTCTCCATCAGGTAGTAGGTGTCCTCGAACGTGCCGTCGAACTCCGGCGCCGGGGCGGTGTCGGCGCGCAGTTCGGCCAGCCCGCGCAGCAGCCGGGCGCCCCGCTCGGCGGGGATGAGCCCCTGCTCGGTCAGCATCACCACGTGCGCCTGGCTGGCCCGCACCATGGCCGGGAACAGGTACCCGACGTGGTGGTCGTACGTCGGCCGGAGGTGGTGCCGCTGGTAGGTGGTCAGCGCGGGTGTGTTCATGACGGTTCTCTACTTCCTTCCGTGCCGGGCGCGCCGGTCACCCGCCGCGCCCGGTCGTCAGCCGGTCAGTGGTCGAGGCCGAGCAGACGCTCGGCGTTCCCGGCGAAGATCGCGCGCAGGTGGTCGTCGGGCAGGCCCAGCTCGCGGCAGATCCGCAGCTGGTCGTCGAGGTAGCGGGTGACGTAGCCGCGCGGGAACCACGACGAGTCGCTGCCGAACACGATCCGGTGCGGGCCGATGGTCTCGTAGCAGCGCCGGAACAGCTCGTCCAGCGTCAGCTTGTACGGCATCCAGCGCACCCACTGGTTCGATCCTGAGGTGTCGACGTGGATGTTGGGGCAGCCCCAGGCGGCGAAGAGCAGGTCCTGCACGTGCTGGACGCCGAAGTGCGGCACCACCACGGCCAGTTCGGGGAAGCGTCGGGCCATCCGGGCCAGCTCGTCGGGGCCGCCGTACCGGCCGTGGGAGAGGCCGCCGGCGCTGCCGTAGTGGCCGATGTGGATCAGCACCGGCACGCCGAGGCGCTGGGCGGTGCCCCAGAGCGGGTCGAGGGCCTCGTCGTCGAGCGGGCCGCGCAGCAGCGGGGCGAAGAGCTTCAGCCCGCGCAGGCCGCGTTCGACCACCGCGCGTTCCAGCTCGGCGGCGGCGTCCGGGCCGTACGGGTCGTGGTGGGCGAAGCCGAGCAGCAGGTCGGGGTGGCGGTCCACCACGTCGGCGACGGTGTCGTTGCCGCCGCCGGTGACGAAGACGGCCCGGCGGATGTCGACCGCGCGCAGCTCCTGCGCCCACCGGTCCGCCTCGTCCTCCCACCGCGGCGCGGGGGGCTCGGGGTCGGGAAAGCCCCACGCCTGCCGCCACTGCGCCGCGTACGGGGCGGAGCCGGCGGCGCGGACGGCGCGCTCGTGCTCGCCGCCGGGGTGCATGCCGGCGGCGTGCTCGCACGCCCGGATCGTCTCGTCGGCGCCGATACGGAAGTGCAGGTGGAAGTCGACGACGTCGAGTCCGCGGTCGACGGTCACGGTGCCTCCTCTGGCTCGGGCCCGCCGGCCGGCGGAGTGCCGGCGGGCGGAACGTCCGTGGGCGGCGGGGCGGCGCCGACCGGGGTGTCGGCGGGCAGCGGGGCGTCGGTGGGCGGGGCGGGAAGCGGGGCGGCCACCCAGGCGGCGACGACCTCCCGCAGCCGCGTCGCGGCCAGCTCCCGGACCCGCCGGCCGGTCTCCTCGCCCGCCAGCGAGACGTGCCCGGACCAGCCCTGCCACGGGTCGGGGCGGGACTCCACCAGCACGTACGGGTGGGTCACCGGCAGCTTCGGCCTCGGCGGCAGGTCGGCGACCGCGTCGAGGCGCACCGCGCCGGGGTCGAAGCCGAGCACCCCGTCGGTCTCGTACGCCCCGCCGTGGCCGCGCGCCGGCAGCGGCCCGTACAGCTCGGCGGTCTCGGTCGGGGTCACGAGCTGGAACCAGTTGACCAGCAGCAGGCTGGCCGTGCGCCGCCCGGAGACCCACTCCATGGCGGCCCGGACGGTGGACATGTTGGCGTCGTGCCCGTTGACGATCAGCAGCCGGGGGAACCCGGCCGCCACGATGCCCTCGACCACGTCGGCCAGGTAGCCGACCGCGATCTCCGGCCGGATCGCCACGGTGCCGGGCCACGGCCGGGTCTGGCCGGGGCACGCGGCGTACGGCACGGCGGGGAAGAGCACCCCGCGCGGACCCGCCGTCGTGCCGGGTGCGCCGCCCGGGGTCCCGTCGCCGGACGGCACCGCGCCGCCGTCGCCGGGGACCGCGCTCTCGGCGGCGAAGCCCTGGGCGAGGATCAGGTCGGTGCCGAGCGGCAGGTGGGGGCCGTGCCACTCGACCGCGCCGACCGGCAGCACCGCGAAGTCCGCCGCCTCGGCCACCGCCGCCAGTTCCCCGCCGGGGATCCGGGCGGCGGGGACCAGCCCGCCGCCCGCCGGCCAGGCCGCCGCGCTCACGCCGTCCACCGCGCCGCCTCCCGGCTGGAGCGCCGGCCGCCTTCAAGCCGGCCGGAGACCACCATCACCACGAAGATCAGGACCACCTGGAGCATGCCGTACGCGGCGGCGGTGCCGACCTCGAACGAGTACATCCGGTTGTTGATCTCCACGGAGATCGGCGCGGTGTCGGAGGTGTAGATGAGCACCGAGGCGACGAACTCGCCGACGCCGTGCACGAAGGCGAGCAGTGCGCCGGCCACCACGCCGGGCAGCATCAGCCGCAGGGTGACCGTGCCGAACGCCCGCCACCAGGACGCGCCCAGGTTGCGCGCGGCCTCCTCCAGCGACGGGTCGATCTGCGCCAGGGTGGCCGAGCTGGACCGGAACACCAGTGGCAGGAACCGCACGAAGTACGCCAGCGGCATGATCCAGAAGGTGCCGATGAGCACCTGCCCGAAGCTGAACGCGTTGCCGGTGCTGAACGCCGAGATCAGGTTGATCGCCACCACCGTGCCGGGCAGCGCCCAGGCCAGCATGACCGCCACGTCCAGCAGGCCCCGGCCACGGAAGTCCAGCCGCCGCACCGCGTACGCGATGAGCACGCCGACCACGACACAGCCGACGGTCGCGATCAGGCTCATCTGCAGCGAGTTGAGGATCGGCTGGAACGCCTCGGGGTCGGAGAAGATGGTGACGAAGTTCTGCGTGGTGTAGGCCGCCGGGATCACCTCGGTGGTCCAGGAGCCGTCGGCGGAGAACGCCACCAGGGCGATGGTCGCCACGGGGGCGAGCAGCACGGCGGTGGCCAGGATCGACGCGACCAGGGCCAGCCACTTGCCGAACGGGTTGGTGATCTCCCGCCGGTGCGCGGCGACCCCCTTCGACTGGGAACGGTAGCTGCGCCGCCCCTCGTACCAGCGCATGCCGAGCAGGAACAGCACCGACACCACGCCGAGCACCGAGGCGTACGTGGAGGCCATCGGCAGGTCGCCGTTGGTGCGGTTGATGTAGATCTGCATGGTCATGGTCTGGTCCACCCCGAACAGCAGCGGGGCGGTGTACGAGGCCAGCGAGGTCATGAAGACCAGCAGCGAGGCGGAGACCAGCGCCGGGGTGAGCATCGGCAGCAGCACCGTACGCCACACCCGGACCCGGCCGGCCCCCAGGTTGTACGCGGCCTCCTCCACCGAGGGGTCCATCCCGCCGAGCGCGGCGGAGGCGGACAGGTAGAAGTACGGGTACATGGTGAAGGTGTGCACCACCAGCACCCCGGCGATGCCGCTGAACGGCAGCACCGGGTTCTCGGTGCCGAAGAGCTGCTGGAGCCCGCGCGGGAGGATGCCCGTCTCGCTGTAGAGCAGCTGGAACGAGATCGCCCCGATCAGCGGCGGCAGGGCCGCCGGCACCAGGATGATCGCCTCGATCAGCCGGCGGCCGGGGAACGAGAACCGCTTGAGCAGGAAGGCCATCGCCACGCCGACGACGCCGCAGAGCAGCACACTGGCCGCGGAGATGATCAGCGAGGTGACCAGGGACGAGCGGGCCACCCCGTCGCCGGAGAGGAAGGCGCCGTAGTTCTCCACCCCGTCCACGCCGACGCTCTCGGCGAAGGTGGCGAACATCGGCTGCACCACGTACCCGAAGAGGATCAGCGCGAGCGGGAAGACCAGGACGTACGGGAACCAGCGGGAGCCGGTGCCGCCGGCGAACCGGTCGGCGAGCCGACGGCGCGGCGCGCGCGGCGGCGTCGGCTCCTGGGTGACCGGGGCGACGGTGGCCGGGCTGGGGGTGGCGGGAATGGTGCTCACGGGCGCACCACCCACATCCGCTCGCGGTTCAGCCGCAGCCCGACCTGGTCGCCGGCGGCGATCCCGTCCGGCACGTCGATCGCGGCGACCTGCACCGACTCGCCGGCCACGTCGACCACGAGGTTGGTGGCCATCCCGGTGAACTCCACCTCGGTGACCCGGCCGGGCAGCGCGTCCGCGTCGGTGGCCGAGGTGAGGCCGATGTGCTCGGGGCGGACCGACACCAGCGCGGTGTCGCCCTGGCGCAGGCCGTGCCCGGTCGGGGCGGGGACGGCGATCTCGCCGCCGGCGGGCAGCTTCACCGTGACGGCCTGCTCGGCGGCGCCGGCCACCGGCAGGGAGAGCACGTTGCTGCGGCCGATGAAGCGGGCCACGAAGCTGGTCGCCGGGCGGTGGTAGATCTCCTGCGGGGCGCCGATCTGCTGCACCCGGCCGGACTGCATCACCGCGATCCGGTCCGACATGGCCATCGCCTCGGCCTGGTCGTGGGTGACGTAGATGGAGGTGGTGCCGGCCTCGCGCTGGATGCGGCGGATCTCCACCCGGGTCTCCTCGCGCAGCTTGGCGTCGAGGTTGGACAGCGGCTCGTCGAGCAGCAGGGTGCGCGGCCGGATCACCAGGGCCCGGGCGAGGGCGACGCGCTGCTGCTGGCCGCCGGAGAGCTCGTCGATGCGGCGGTCGCCGTAGCCGGCGAGGTGCACCTGCCCGAGCGCCTCCTCGACCCGGCGCCGCGACTCGGCCCGGCCGACCTTGCGGATCTTGAGCCCGTACGCGACGTTCTGGGCCACGCTCATGTGCGGGAAGAGCGCGTAGTTCTGGAACACCATGCCGGTGTCGCGCTTGTTCGGCGGTCGGCGGGTGACGTCCTCCGCGCCGAACCGGATCCGGCCGGAGGTGGGGAAGTAGAACCCGGCCACCATGCGCAGGGTCGTGGTCTTGCCGCAGCCGCTCGGGCCGAGCAGCGTGAAGAACTCCCCGGCGGCGATGGTGATGTCGACGTCGTCCACGGCCGCGGTGTCGCCGCCGCGCGCGAAGCGCTTGCTCACCGACTCCAGCGTGACATCGATCATGAGGTCCTCTCCTTCGTGCGGTACCGGACCTGTCGGTCGTGGGATGGGGGGCGGGCGACGGGAAGGGCAGCTTCCTGACGCCTCCGGTGGAGAGGGGGCTCCCCTCTCAAACCGTGCCGGCGCCCCGGGGGCGGGCGGCGGGGTGCCGGGGACGGGACGGGCCCGCCCCCGGCACCCGGGCGGTCAGCCCTTGTTCTTGATCTGGCTGTTCCAGTGGTTGATCCATTCGGTCTCGTTCTTGCCGATCACGTCCCAGTCGACGTCCAGCGGCTTGAGCTGGAGCTGCGCCAGCCACTCCGGCTTGTCGGCGATGTCCACGGCCGGGATCTGGTAGTAGTCCTTGGCCAGGTCGGCGCGGAGCTTGTCGTCGAAGAGGAACTCGATGAACTTCTGCGCGCCCTCGCTGTTGCCGCCCTTGACCGCGGCCAGGCCGTCGACCAGCACCGGGGCGCCGGAGGCCGGCATGACGTAGCCGAACGGCATGTTCGACTGGTTGGCCTGCAGCAGGATGTCCTGCAGGTTCCAGGCGCTGAGCGTGCCCTGCTGGCGGGACAGCTTCAGGTAGAGGTCGGTCGGGTTGGCCGCGTACGCGCCGGTGTTGGCGTCGAGCTTCTTGAGCCAGTCGTAGCCGGGCTGCGGGTTGCTGCCGTCCGCGGACTGGCGGACGATCATCGCGGCGTAGATCGACCGCATGGTGCCGGACGCGGCCACGTCCCGGATGATGATCTTGTCCTTCCACTCCGGCTTGAGCAGGTCGTCCCAGTCCTTCGGGGCCTGCTCCGGGGTGAGGGCCTTGTTGTTGTACATGATGACCTCGGGCAGCAGGATCTCCCCGAACCAGCGGCCCTCGGCGTCCTTGTACTTCGGGTCCATCTTGCTGGCGAACGCCGGCTGCCACGAGGTCAGCAGGTCCTCGCTGGCGCCGGCCGAGAGACCCTGCTGGGTGCCGCCCCACCAGACGTCGGCCTGCGGGTTGGCCTTCTCGGCCCGCACCCGCTCCAGGATCTCCTGGGCGCCGAGGTTGAGGATCTCGACCTTGCCCTTGTACTCGGGGTACTTGGCGGTGAACTGGTCCACGACGTAGTCGGAGACCTTCTTGTCGCGGGCGGTGTAGATGGTCAGCTTCTCGGCGCTGCCGCCGCTGGCCGCGTCGTCACCGCCGCCGCCACAGGCGGTGCCGGCGGCGAGCACGGTGGCGAGCGCGCCGGCGAGGAGAAGGCGACGTTTCATGGGGTACCTCCGAGGGGTGAGGGGAACTACGTTGTTCGGGGTGTGAGGTCAGGGGGTCGGCAGCAGGGTGGGCAGGCCCGCGGCGGCCGCGGAGAGGGCGTAGCTGACGGCGCCGTGCAGCACCGCCCGGTCGCCGAGCACCGCCCGGCGGACGTCGGTGGCGCTCGGCGCGGCGGCGCTGACGAGCGCCTGGAGCCGGTCGACGGCGGCGTCGTCGAGCTGGGCGGCGGCGCCGCTGAGCAGCACCCGCCCGGGGTCGACGACGCAGACGCAGGAGACGATCAGCCGGGACCAGGCCGCGAGCAGCTCGTCGAGGTACGCGGCGGCCCGTTCGTCGGTGGCGGCCAGCTCCACCAGGGCGGCCACGGGCGAGTCCGGGCGCCGCCCGGGGGCCAGCGCCACCACCCGCTCGGCGATGGCGTTCTCCGACCAGCGGGCCTCGAACGGGCCGATCCCGTCGTGGCCCCGGTCGGCCGGGTCCAGCGGCAGGAAGCCGACCTCGCCGGCGGCCCCGCCGGCGCCCCGGCGGACCTGCCCGTCGAGCACGAGGCCGGCGCCGATGCCGTCGGCGACGTGCAGCAGCAGCAGGTCGGCGACGTCGCTGCCGGCGCCGACCGCGTGCTCACCGGCGGCCATCAGGTTCACGTCGTTGTCCACCAGCACCGGCACCCCGAGCCGGCGTTGCACCGACTCCCCCACGGGCCGCGCCTCGACGAGGCCGACCGAGGGGGCCAGGCGGACGGCGCCGCCGGTGGAGATGCCGGGCGCGGCGACAGCCACCCCGCGCAGCGCCGGCAGGCCGTCGCCGACCAGCTCGGGCACCGAGCGGCAGATGGTGTCGACGATGTCGCCGGCGAGCCGCACCGCACGGTGGGCGATCACGGTCCCGTCACTGTCGGCGATCTCGCAGCTGAGCCGGGACGGCTCCAGCGAGACCGCGGCGACCAGCTCGGCCCGGGGGTTGAACTCCAGCATCGCCCGGGGACGGCCGGCGCGCGACGCGCCGGGACCACGCTCGATGAGGTAGCCCTCGGCGATCAGCTCCCGCACGAGCGGGGTGAGCGTGGCGGGGCTCAGGCCGGTGAGCTCGGTCAGCTCGGCGCGGGAGAGCACCCGCACCTGGCGGGCGGTGGAGATCACGGAAAGCCGCTTGATCTCCTTCGACCGCTCCCGGCTCACCGGGCTCGTCGGTGGCGTCACCACGTCAGTCACACTTCCTTCCTACGGCGAACGAACTATCGAGTCAAGTAACG
Organism: Micromonospora sp. NPDC023814; assembly: GCF_040639595.1. Lineage (NCBI taxonomy): Bacteria > Bacillati > Actinomycetota > Actinomycetes > Micromonosporales > Micromonosporaceae > Micromonospora > Micromonospora sp. NPDC023814. Next base: position 51,372 of record NZ_JBFAAF010000038.1, on the reverse strand, counting down.
AAACCGTCTCGTTACCTTGCGGCCACCTTCACGAGCAGCAGAAACACCCTTCGCGGGTTCCGCCGGAGGTCGAGCACCCGCGCCGCCGACCGAGGCGTGGAAGATCGCCTGACCCCTTGTTTGTTTCTTTCGCAAATAAAGAAAGACCTTGCAAAGCATTGACGGGCCGCCGCACCGGTCCCTAGCGTCACCGGGCGAAGGCCTTCCAGTGTGTACGGATCTCCGTGCCGCTGCGTACCCCGGTGCCGTGGCGCCCCTCGCGCCCCGCACCCCCCACCGCCGCCGTCTCGCCGTCCGACCACGACCCCGCGTCCGCGCCACCGCGCGCCCGACGTCGGTGGCCGCTGCGCGGACCTCGCGTGTCGCGAAAGGACCTGCATGCGACTCAAGTCGTTCCTGCTACCCACGGCGCTCGCCCTGGCCCTGTCCGGGGCGCCCGCCGCCGCCCTAGCCGCCCCCACCGACGCCCGGCCGACCGACACCGTCGACCTGGACGTCCTCTTCGTCAGCGCCCACCCCGACGACGAGGCCGGCAGCCTCGCCACCCTCGGCCAATGGAAGGAGAAGCACGGCGCCAAGGCGGGCGTCGTGACCATCACCCGCGGCGAGGGCGGCGGCAACGCCGTAGGCCTCGAGGAGGGCCCGCCGCTGGGCATCATCCGCGAGCGCGAGGAGCGCACCGCGATCGGCCGGGCCGGCGTGGAGAACCTGTACAACCTCGACCGCGTCGACTTCTGGTACACCGCCTCCGCGCCGCTGTCCGAGCAGATCTGGGGGCACGACGACACCCTGGCCCAGATCGTCCGGGTGATCCGGCAGACCCGGCCCGAGATCGTCATGACGATGAACCCGTCGCCGACGCCCGGCAACCACGGCAACCACCAGCAGGCCGCCCGGTTCGCCGCCGAGGCGTTCCACGCCGCCGCCGACCCGGCCGCCTTCCCCGAGCAGCTCACGCAGGAGGGCCTGAAGCCGTTCCGGGCGGCGAAGTTCCTGCGTACCGGCGGGACCGGCAGCTCGGCGACCGGGGCGCAGTGCGCGTCCAGCTTCGTGCCGACCGTCCCGACCGACCAGGTGTTCGGCGTCTGGGAGGGCACCCCGAGCGCCGACGGCAGGACCTGGGCCGAGGTCGAGGTCGACGCCCGCCGGGACTACGTCACCCAGGGCTGGGCCGGCACCGCCGCCGCCCCCACCGACCCCGCGAAGATCCGCTGCGACTTCTACACCCTGGTCGACAGCCGCGTTCCGTACGACCCGGCGGACACCTCGCCGGAGGCCATCCTGCGCGGCTCGGTGCTGCCGGCGACGACCGGCGGGCTTCCCCAGGGCACCGAGCTCTACCTGACCGCCGACCGGTTCGACCTCGCCCCCGGCGAGACCGTCGAGGTCACCGCGCACGTCCGCGCCCCGCACGACCAGGCGCTCACCGTCCCGCGGGTCTCCCTGCGGCTGCCGCAGGGCTGGACCGCCACCGGCTCCGGCGCACTGCGCGGCGCCGTCCCCGCCGGCACGGAGCGGACCGTCGCCTTCACCGTGACCGTTCCCGCCGGCGCCGACACCAACGAGCAGCACCTCGTCGGCGCGAGCCTGACCACCGGCCAGGGCGCCGGCCGCACCGACCGCGCGGTCCGGGTGGTCGCCGACGTGCGCGGCACCCTGGAGCCACTGCCCGAGGTCGGGCTGTTCCGCACCTGGGCCGGCGACAGCGGCTACCCGCAGCTGGACACCCTGATCAAGCCGGTCCTCACCGTCGGCTCCGGCAAGAGCCGGACCGTCCGGGTCGACCTGCGCAACCACGGCGAGGCCCCGCAGAGCGGCACCGTCACCCTCGGCCTGCCGGCCGGCTTCACCGCCGACGCGGCGACCAAGAGCTACGCCGAGCTGGCGCCGGGCGCGACCGGGGCGGTCACCTTCACCGTCACCAACAGCGACGCCACCCTGCCGACCGCCAACGAGGGCGGCGACGGCGGCGACTACGGCATCACCATCACCACCACCAGCACCGCCGGCAGCACTGTCGAGACCGGCGCACTGGAGATCGTGCCCACCAGCGAGGTGCCGCACGCCGGGCACGACCACGCCGTCGACGGGGTGGCCTCCCCGGGCGAGTACCCCGGCGAGGAGCTGGACCTGTCCCGGATCTGGGAGGGGCAGGCCACCACGCCGCAGGACGCCTCGGCCACGGGCCGCGTCGCCTGGACCGAGGACGCGCTGAAGGTGTTCGTCCAGGTCACCGACGACGTGCTCGGCAAGAAGGTGGTGCCGCAGGACTGCAAGCGGCAGCGGCGTACCGACAGCGTCGAGATCATCGTCGACCCGAAGGGGAACTCGACGGACACCTCGACGGTGTTCAAGGCCGGCATCTTCCCGGTCACCGACGACCCCGCGGGCGGCGACCCGCCGTGCTGGCAGCGCGACGCCGACAACCGGCAGGGCCCGGGTGCCACGACCGCACCGGGGATGACGATGGTCAGCAAGGTCACCGCGCCGTACGCCGGCTACACCATCGAGGCGAGCATCCCGTTCGCGGTGCTGCCCGACGCCGTCGACCCGGCCCGGATGGGCTTCAACGTGCTGGTCTACGACTCGGACACCCAGGACCTGACGTCCCAGTCCCGGCTGGGCTGGTCCACCTTCACCGGCGTCCGCGCCGACCCGTACCGGTACGGCCTGGTGACCCTGCCCGGGTACACCCCGGCCCAGCGGCAGCCCAGCGCCCCGGTGTTCCCGGACACCGCCGCCCGCAGCGTGCACAGCCCGCAGACCATCGCGCAGTCCGCGGTCGACGGCGTCGCGCCGGCCGCCGTGGCCCGGCTCCCCGAGCGGGCGCTGCGGCTGACCGGCCAGCGCCAGGTGGCCGGCGGGGTGCAGGTGACGGTCCTCGCCGACCGCGCGGGCACCGCGTACCTGCACGCCTGGGACGGCGAGCGTTCGCTCGGTGAGCGGTCCGTGCAGCTGCGCCCGGGCGACCCGGTGACCGTGCTGGTCCCGGTCACCGGCGGCACGGCCGACGGCCTGCTGGCCGCGTTCGAGGCCGGCGGCGCCGCGCTGGCCCGCCACGTGCCGCTGACCTGACCGGCGACGGCCTGGCCCCGGTCATCCGCGTCGGATGACCGGGGCCAGGTCCACCCGGCGGGTCCCCCGCGCCCGACGGACACCGGCCGCCGGGCCGTACCGCCCCGGGTCGGCGCGCCGACCTTTCGGCACAACGACGCCGCGCGGGCGGTCCTGCGGCACCTCGCCGGCGCCGAGCCGCCCCCGGCCGTCGGCTGACCCGGTCTACAGCACGTTGCGCCACAGCAGGACCAGGCCGAAGACCGCCCCGAACGTGACGATCACGGCTTTGAGAGGGGCACCGGGGAGCCTGCGGAGCAGCCGCGCCCCGACGTAGCCGCCGACGACGGTCGCCGGGACCAGGACGGCTGCCCCCGCCCAGTTGACGGTGCCGAAGAAGACGTAGAGCACCACCGCCGTGAACGAGATGACGGCCGACAGCAGGTTCTTCAGGGCGACCGTCCTGGTGAGCGGCTCGTGCTGCAGGAGAGCCAGGCTGGCGACCAGCACGATGCCGAACCCCGCGCCGATGTAGCCGCCGTAGACACCGCCCAGGGCGACCAACGCCTGCAGCATCGCCGGGTGTTCCTGTCGGCCACGCAGCGCGGAGCGCCTGACCATCTCGTTCAGGCGGCCCTGGAGGCCGAGGACGGCGGAGGCGGCGAGCACCAGGAACGGCACGATCATGTCGAAGACGCGGCTGGGCGTCAGCAGCAGCAGCGCCGACCCGGCGACCCCGCCGAGCACGGCGGCGGGCAGGATCCGCCTGGTGTCTCGCCGGGGTGGCAGATCCCGGTACCCGCCCACGACGCTGGCCACGTTCCCCGGGAACACCGCGACCGTGCTGGTCAGCTTGGCGGTCAGCGGCGGTATGCCGGTGCCGAGCAGCGCCGAGAAGGCGATGAGGGAGCCGCCGCCCGCGACCGCGTTGAAGGCGCCCGTGGCGACTCCGGCGGCGAGGAGCAGCGTTGCCTCGATGGGATCCATCGAGTCCCAGGCTAGTGGCGTCGCCCGCCGGCCGGGCCAGGGTCCGCCGGCCCGGCCCGGCCCGGGCTCGGGCCGGCGCGCGCGACGCGGACGGCTTGACGGTGGCCGGTGGCGTGGCGGCGTCGAGGACGGCGGGGTGGCAGCAGCGGTCGGCGGCGGGGAATTCACCTCCTTCGGGTGAGGCGGAAGCCGCGATTCGCGGGAATGGTGGCCCTGAGGAGGTGGCGCGATGGGGAATGCCACCCAGGATTTCTTCCGCAGCCTGGCGCAGCGTGGACACGACCGCCGTCTGACGGCGATCGACGAGGGCAGTGTCCGCTTCGAGATCAGCCGGGACGGGCGGATCGACCGCTGGCTCGTCTCCATCGACAAGGGCGACATCACGGTCTCGGAGCAGGCGACCGGCGGGGACGCGGTCGTCCAGGCGGACGGGGCGGTGTTCGACCGGATCGCCAGCGGCGAGGCCTACTTCCTGACCACCGTCCTGCGCGGCGAGGCGACCGTGGCGGGCAGCCCCCGGCTCTTCGCGAGCCTCCGTAGGTTGTTCCCGCCGCCACCCAGGTCGGCGGGGACGGAGCACCGAGGAGGTGACCATGAGTGAGAACCAGGTGGGCATCCTGGACGGCACCACCTTCATGGTGTGTAACCGCTCGGGCGACATCATCCCGTCACCCGACGCTCCCATGGGCCTGTTCGCCCACGACACCCGGCTGCTGTCGAAGTGGGTGCTGACGGTGAACGGAGAACGACTGACCACCCTTTCCATCGACGACATCCACTACTTCGAGAACCGGTTCTTCCAGGTTCCGGGGCGTCAGGACGTCTACGTCAACAGCACTGTGGGGGTGCGTCGGCTGCACAGCCTGGACAGCGGTCTCCATGAGGACCTGACCGTCATCAACTATGCCAACGAACCGGTCGACGTGACCCTCAGAATCGAGGCGGACGCCGACTTCGCGGACCTCTTCGAGGTCAAGGACGCGGCGGTGCGGAAGAAGGGCCGACACTACCGGCGGGTCGACGACGGGCGCCTCGTCCTCGGCTACGAACGGGAGCGGTTCCGACGGGAGACGATCATCTCCGCGTCGGCGCCGGCCGCATGGGACGACAACGGCCTGACGTTCGAGGTCCACCTCGAACCTCGCAGCCGATGGACCGTCAGACTCAGCGCCCTGCCGGACCTTCCGATGCCCAGAGGGCTGGAGCGCCTCGTGATCCCAGGGCGGGCAGCAGGTAAGGGCAGGGACAAGGAACAGGATCTCCTGGAGTGGTTGGACCACGCGCCGCGCCTGGAATCCGGCTGGGAGCCACTGAGCGGCACGTACCGGCAGAGCCTGATCGACCTGGCCGCGCTGCGTTTCAGTCCCTTCCTCGCCGAGGACAAGAGGGTCCCCGCCGCCGGCCTGCCCTGGTTCATGGCCATGTTCGGGCGGGACAGCATCTTCACCAGTCTCCAGGCGTTGCCGTTCACACCCGAACTCGCCGCCACCACCCTCCGGGTGCTCGCGCTCCGGCAGGGCAGCCGCGTCGACGACTTCCGGGAGGAGGAGCCCGGCCGGATCCTGCACGAGATGCGGTACGGCGAGATGAGCATCTTCGAGGAGACCCCGCACACGCCCTACTTCGGCAGCGCCGACTCCACTCCCCTGTTCCTCGTTCTGCTCGACGAGTACGAGCGGTGGACCGGCGACGTCGACCTCGTGCGCTCGGTCGAGCACGAGGCGCGCGCGGCGATCGACTGGATCAACAACTACGCCGACCTGACCGGCACGGGCTACATCTCCTACGAGCGGCGGAACACCAGGAACGGTCTGGAGAACCAGTGCTGGAAGGACTCCTGGGACAGCATCTGTTACCGCGACGGTCGGCTGCCGGGCTTCCCCCGCGCGACCTGCGAGCTGCAGGGGTACGCGTACGACGCGAAGATGCGCACCGCGCGGCTCGCCCGCACCTTCTGGAACGACCCGCACTACGCGGACCGGCTGGAGCGGGAAGCCGCCGACCTCAAGGAGCGTTTCAACCGCGACTTCTGGGTGGCGGACGGCGAATACATGGCGCTCGCCCTCGACGGCGACGGCCGCCAGGTGGACGCCCTGTCCTCCAACATCGGGCACCTGCTGTGGAGCGGCATCGTCGAGAAGCCGAAGGCGGAAGCCCTGGTCCGGCACCTGATGTCGCCCGCCCTGTTCAGCGGCTGGGGTGTCCGCACGCTGGCCGAGGGCCAGGGCCGCTACAACCCCATCGGCTACCACGTGGGCACCATCTGGCCGTTCGACAACTCCTTCATCGCCTGGGGCCTGCGGCGTTACGGGTACGCCGACGAGGCGGCGCGGATCGCCGCCGGCATCCTGGACGCCGCCGTCTACTACGACGGCCGGCTGCCCGAAGCCTTTTCCGGATCCTTTCGCACCGACACCCGGTACCCGGTCAACTATCCCACCGCCTGCAGCCCCCAGGCGTGGTCCGCCGGAGCGACCCTGCTCCTGCTGAGGACGATGCTCGGGCTCCACCCGGTGGGCGAAGACCTCGTCGTCAGGCCCGCCCTTCCCGCTAACCTCGACTTCGTGGCGTTGCACGGCATCCCCGGCCGGTGGGGGCGGTTCGACGCCTACGGCAGGGGCCCGGCCGCCGCGGGCAGGCAGCGCTACCAGCCGGCACCGCAACAACTCTCCGCCCCGTGACGGGAGGAACAATGCGAGAAATCGACCCGGCGCGCACCGCGGTGGTCGGCGTCCACTGGCAGCACGAGGTCGTCAGCCCCGACGGGCTGTTCGGTCCCTTCTTCGCCGAGCAGGTCGCCCGACACCGCGTCGCCTCGTACGCCGCCCAGGTCGCCGGGGCGGTACGCGCCAGCGGCGGGCTGGTCGTCTACACGCGGGTCGCCCACCGGCCCGGCTACCCCGACCTCATCCCCAACACGCCCAGCTTCGCCATGATCCCCGAGCGGCAGGCATTCCTGGAGGGCGCGCCGAAGTCCCGCATCATCGACGAGGTCGCGCCGGAGGCGGACGACGTCGTCATCACCCACGTGCGGCTCACCGGCTTCTTCGGCACCGAACTCGACTTGGTGCTGCGGCGCAGGCAGGTCGAGACAATCCTGTTCACCGGCGTCGCCACCAACCTGTCCGTGGCGGGAACGGCCTTCGAGGCGGTCAACCACGGGTACCGGCCCGTGATCGTCTCCGACGCCTGCACGGCCGCGACCGACGAGGCCCACCGGGCGAGCCTGGAGACGTGGGGCCAGCTCGGCGAGGTGGTCACCACCGCCGAGGTGGTCGAGCGGCTGTCGCGATAACCCTCAGGCGCTGCCCGACAGGCCCACCCCCGACCCCGACGGCCCACCCGGCGGCGGTTACGGTGCCCTGGTGCGCAGGGTGCTGGTGAGCGGCTGTCTGGGGGGCAGCCCGGTCCGGTTCAACGCGACCGGGGTGGATGTCTGCTCGCCGATCTGGGACCGCTGGGCCGCCGAGGGTCGCCTGGTGTCGTTCTGTCCCGAACTGTCGGTGGGGTTGCCGGTGCCCCGGCCACCGGCCGAAATCGTCGGCGGCGTCGCGGCGGAGGTGCTCGACGGTGACGGCAGGGTGCGGGAGGTGACCGGGCGGGACGTCACAGACCTGTTCCGGGCGGCGGCGCGACGGGCCGTGGACCGGGCCCGGGCGGCCGGGGTGGTCCTCGCCGTCCTGGTGGACCGCAGTCCGACGTGCGGCACCAGCCAGGTGCACGACGGGTCCTTCACGGGTCGTACGATCCCCGGGCGCGGTCTGGCCGCCGAACTGCTGGTCCGCGCCGGGATCCCCGTCTTCCACCAAGGCCAGCTCACGCAGGCCGCCGCCCTGTTGGATGGGCTCGACCGGGACGGCTGACGCCAGGAAGGGGCCTCTGCGGGCCCGACGACAGCCCCGAGGCCGGTGAGTTGAAGCGGAACTGAGGGCCGCGGAACCGACAGCACACGAGAGCTCCGACAGGCCACCTCCGCACAAGCGCGGCGGCCGGCGCTGACCGTCCGCCGGCGCTTCGCTCGGGCGGGCCCCGACAAATGCGGTTGGATCTCGGGTACGGCGTCGCTACCGTGGGCGGGCACCTCCCGGTGCGCAGGCAACGGCTACTTCCGCTTCCCACGGGGAAACGCGGGTTCGAATCCCGCCGCCGCCGATACGCGGTGTCGACCAGCGGCCCAGGTCACCTTGGCCCGCGAGGGCCGGTCTCCGTTGCCGCTTCGACCTCGGGAGGCGCGTTCACGCCGCTCACCCCGGTGCGATGGATACGGCTACTTCTGGCAGAGGGCCCGCAAGGCCCTGCGGTTCGATCCCGCACACGCCGTGTCCGGCCTCGATCTCGGGTGAGCGGCGTGAACCCCTGACGGACGCGAAACCCCTTGCCGCTCCGGAGCTTCCGCTTGTACGTTGTTGCCGCACGTCCCGGTGCGAAGGTGACGGATACTTCCTTTCCCGAACGAGCCCGTCGCCGTTGTCGGTCTCGGGAGGTGCTCACGCCGCGTACCCGGTGCGCAGACGACGGATACTTCTAATCTATGGGTCGGGGGTTCGAGTCCCCTCCAGCCGTTGTGCTGGTAGCTCAGTTGGCAGAGCAATAGGGCACTCCGTCGTCGACCTTCTGGTCTCGGGTACGCGGCGCGACCGTTCCTGCCACACCATCGCGGAACGGCAAACTCCGTTGCCCGGCCACCGATGCCGCCGCTACGGTCGGGTCCGCACTTCCCGGTGCGAAGGTGACGGTTACATCTGGAGGGGCTAACGCCCCGGCGAAGGGCGCATCCGTCGCCGGCTCCGATCTCGGGAGGCGCGACCACACCACACCCGGTGCGCAGGCGACGGTTACTTCACGGATCCGCAGGTTGGGGGTTCGAGTCCCCCCACGCCTTCGGGCGGGTAGCTCAATCGGACAGAGCGGCGGACAAGTCCGTCGCCGATTCTGGTCTCGGGTGTGCGTGTGGCCGCGTCCTCCCGTACGAAACATGGGGGACGTGATGGCCAAGTTCAACCTCAAGCTGCGCAAGAACCGGCACGAAGACGACGAACTCGTCACGGCCGAGGGCGCCCCGGGTTTCGCCCGCGAGCCGCGCACGGAACTGTTCCTGCTCGGCGTGTCGAACATGGTCGGCGAGGACACCTTCTACGAGGGCGCCGCCGACCGGGATGCCCGGTTCCGTGAGCTGGTCGCCGCCGTCGCCGTCGCCGACCCCGACTGGTTCGCCCGCTTCGTGCCGTGGCTGCGCACCGGCGCGATGCTGCGTTCGGCGGCTGTCGTGGCCGCCCTCGAAGGCGCCCGCGCGCAGGTGGCGGCCGGCATTCCCGGATCGCGGTCCATCGTGGACTCGGCGTTGCAGCGCGCGGACGAGCCGGGCGAGGCCCTCGCCTACTGGCTGGGTCGCCACGGCCGGGCGCTGCCGAAGCCGGTCAAGCGGGGCATCGCGGACGCGGCGGTGCGGCTGTACCACGAGCGGAGTCTGCTCAAGTACGACTCCGACCGCAACGCGGTCCGGTTCGGTGACGTCGTCGACCTGACCCACCCGACCGCGCGGGACGAGCGGCAGGGTGACCTGTTCCGGCACGCGCTGGACCGGCGGCACCAGCGGGACAACCCGCTGCCGGCGTCGCTGACCGTACTGGCGGCGCGGGCCGAGCTCATGGCGTTGCCGGTCGAGCGGCGTCAGGAGATCACCGACCCGGCGGTGCTGGGCGCGGCCGGCATGACGTGGGAGGCCCTCGCCGGCTGGCGGCAGACGGCGATGGACGCCCCGGCCTGGGAGGCGATCATCCCGACGATGGGTTACCTGGCGCTGCTGCGCAACCTGCGCAACTTCGACCAGGCCGGCGTCAGCGACGCCGTCGCCGAGACGGTGGCGGCCAAGCTGTCCGACCCGGGCGAGGTCGCCAGGTCGCGGGTGCTGCCGATGCGTTTCCTGTCGGCCTACAACGCGGCACCGAGCCTGCGGTGGGGGTACCCGCTGGAGAAGGCGTTGCAGCACGCGCTGGCGAACGTGCCCGCCCTGGACGGGCGGACGCTGGTCCTGATCGACACGTCGGGCTCGATGAACAGCGCCTTCAGCAAGGACGGCACGCTGCGCTGCTGGGACGCGGCCACCGTGTTCGGCCTGGCGCTGGCCGCCCGCGCGCAGGACGCGACGGTCGTGTCCTTCTCCCACGACACCCGGGTGTTCCCGGCCGTCGCGGGCGAGTCGGTGCTGGCGGCGGTGCGCCGGTTCAAGGACGGCGGCTACTTCTACGGCGGCGGGACCGAGACCGAGAAGGCGGTGCGTCGGCACTACGCCGGGCACGACCGGGTGGTCATCCTCACCGACGAGCAGGCGCACTGGCACCGTTCGGTGGACGTGACGGCCGCGGTGCCCGGGCAGGTGCCGGTGTACACCTGGAACCTGGCCGGATACCGGGTCGGGCACGCCCCGACGGCCGGGAACCGGCACGCGTTCGGCGGCCTGTCCGACGCGGCGTTCGCGATGATCCCGCTCATCGAGGCGGGATCCCGCGAGCAGTGGCCCTTCTGATTCGCGCCACGGCGTCGGCCTCCCACCGGGAGGCCGACGCCGCCGCGGTCTGCCGCGGTGCGGCGACCTGCCGCCAGCCGGCCGGTGACTCCCGGCCGGCCGGCCGGGTCGAGCACCGCCCCAGGTCGTTCACGACCATCTCGTACCCGTGGCGTCCCACAGCGCTCCGCGGCGGTGGCGGACCGCCCGCCGTCGAGCAGGGGACCTTCGACTAGCCCCCGGCTGTCGCACGCTCCGTCGACCGACCCGTCTGCCGCCGCGCCAGCTCGGCGTACCGGCCGTCCAATGTCATCAGCTCCTCGTGGGTGCCGCGCTCGACGATCTCGCCCTGATGCAGCACGACGATCTGGTCGGCGTCGCTGACCGTGCTGATCCGGTGTGCGATCACGATCCGGGTGCAGCCGAGCGCCGACAGTTCGGCCGCGATCGCCGCCTCGGTCAGGGTGTCCAGGTGGCTGGTCGCCTCGTCGAGCAGGAGCACGTTCGTCCTGGCCAGCAACGCCCGGGCGATCGCCAGCCGCTGCCGCTGGCCGCCGGAGAGCGCGCCGCCGCCCTCACCGACGCCGGTGCTCAGGCCCATCGGCATGCGCTCCAGGTCCGGCAGGAACTGCACCTTGCGCAACGCCTCGCGTAGCTCGTCGTCGCAGACGTCGAGCCGGCCGAGCGTCAGGTTGTCGCGGATGGAACCGCCGAAGATGTACGGGAACTGGGTGACCACGCCGAAGCGCTGGCGTAGCGGCTCCAGGTCGTAGTCGTCGAGGGGCCGCCCGTCCACCAGGACGCCTCCGGCGCTCGCCCGCAGCAGCCCGGTGAGCAGCCGCACCAGGGTGGTCTTGCCGGAGCCGGTGGACCCGACGACCGCCACCTTCGACCCGGCCGCGACCCGCAGGTCGATGTTCTTGAGCACCAGCGGTGTGCCGAGGTCGTACCGGAAGTCGACCCCGCGCAGCTCGATCTCGCCGCGCAGCTCGACCGGCTGGTGGGCCTGCGGGCGCGCCGGTTCCGGTTCCTCGTTCAGCACGTCGTAGATGCGCTCCAGGTGGGACCCGATCGTCTGGAGGTAACGCAACGCACCCATCACCTGCCCGACGGGAGCCAGCAGCAGACCGGCGACGACGTTCAGGCCGAGCATCGTGCCGAGCGACATTCGGCCGGCGACCACCTGGACGATGCCGAACAGGAGGAGCACCAGCGGCGCGGCGACCTGGAACATCCCCATCGCCGACTCGTTGACGAGGTCCAGCCGCCGACGCTCGAACCCGGCCCGCACCGACACGGTGAACCGGTCGGCCCACCGGCGCAACGCCCAGTTGGACAGCCCGGAACTCTTCAGGAACTCCGCCCCGGCCAGCGCGTCGATCGCGCTGCTCTGTGCCTTCGCGTCGGCGGCCAACTCGCGCTGGGCACGCTCGTGGACCAGCCGGATGGTGCTCAGCACGATGCCGAACTGGGCGACCGCCAGGACCGCGACCACCGCGGCGTACGCCGGGCTCAGCGCCACCAGCAGGGCGGTGTAGACGAAGACGAAGACGGTGTCGAGCAGGAGCGTGGCCAGTTGCGAGGTCAACATGTCCCGCACCGCCATGTTGCTGCTCAGCCGGCCCATCAGGTCGCCCGCGCCGCGGGTCTGGAAGTACGCGTACGGCAGCCGCATCAGGTGGCTCATGAAACGCTCACCCAGTGTGCCGTCGAGCCGACGTTGGAGCACCAGCAGCGCCAGCCCCCGGGAGAGGGTGGCGAGGGTGTGCGTCGTGATGTACGCGCCCACGCCGAGGGCGAAGAGGGACAGGGTGTCCGCCCGCTGCCCGATGAGGACGTCCACGCCGTATTTCGTCGCCCAGGCGGAGGCGAGCCCGAGCACCTGCACCACGGCCGAGAGCGCCACGGCCAACACCATGAGCAGCGGCGCCAGCCGGACCAGGTCGCGGAGGAACCGCAGGGCGAGGTGGTCGCGGATCGGGCGGCGCCGACGCCGCATCGACTCTTCCGGCGTGAACTCCAGCACGGTGCCGGAGAACTCCGCGAAGAACTCCTCGTGCGTCAGCCGCCGCCGGCCGTGTCCGGGATCCACCATCCGGATCCGGCGCGGCCCGACCTTCTCCAGCACCGTGAAGTGGTCCTCGCCCCAGTGTGCGATGGCGGGCAGGCGGACGCTGGCCAGCCCGGCCTGGTTCACCCGCAGTCCCCGTGCGGCCAGCCCGTACTCGCGGGCCACCTCGAGGATGCGGCGGGCGCTGGTGCCGTCGCGTCCCACCCCGAAGTGGGCGCGCAGCTCCCGGACCTCGGTGGCGCGTCCCAGCCCGCCGAGCACCATGGCCAGGCAGCTCGGCCCGCACTCGGTGCTGCTCATCTGCACGATCACCGGTACGCGGGTCACGCTTCCTCCTCCGCGACGGCACGGGCGGCGGCAGTGGCCGGGCCAGGTGGTTGGCGGTCGCGGGGCGCCGCGCCGACCGGCGGGGCCAGCAGCAGGACGTTCGGCGTGCGGTCGGGCCGAGCGGCCCGCAGCAGCCCGTAGCCGATGCCGGCGGTGCCCATCAGCAGTCCCGGCACGTGCATCCCCTGCGGTACGCCGCAGAGCTCCTCGCCGGCGAGCACCGTCTCGGCGACCGCGCGCGTCGCCCTGCGCGCCGTCGCGACGAGAGTTCCGTCGCCGGTGGCCAGGCCGGCGGTGAGCAGGGCTTCCGCCAGGCCGAGGTCGCCGTGGCACAGGCAGTCGTTGCCCGTGCCGGTGAGCAGCTCGTCCGAGGTGAGGCTGCGCCGCACCGAGGTGACCGCCGCGTCGAGGTCGGCGCGCACCTCGGGGATGGGCACGGTGCCGAGCATGGCCGCGCGGGCCAGCGCGACGCCGGCCGCACCATGGCACCACGCGTTCATGAACGTGCCCGGCGGGGTGACGTCGCGGTGATCGGGCCAGTTGCCCGCGGCGGCGTCGTACTGGAGGTGCTCGTACCGCACGGCACGCTCGGCCGCGTCGAGGTAGCGCTGCTCGCCCGTCACCCGGGCGATCTCGGCGAGTGCGTAGGCGATGCCGGACACCCCGTGCGAGAAGCCGAGCAGCGGCGATCGCGCGGGGATCGCGGACGGCCACGCCAACCCGGGGTCGTGGGCCGAGGCGGTGGCGAGCAGGTGGTCGCCCGCCGCCCGTAGCGCCACCGACGTCCGCTCGTCCGGATCGACCGAGTGCAGGGCGCGCAGCGCGAGCGCCGCCCCGGCGGTGCCCGCGACCACGTCGAGGTGGCGGTCGCCGTCGAACCGCCGGAGCAGTTCCGGGACGAGCCGACGTGCTTGGTCCAGCAGCGGTCGCGCTCGCCACAGCGTGCCGAGCTGGGTCAGCGCGTGGACGTAGCCGCCCAGTTCGCTGAAGCCCCCGATGCCGAGCAGGTCACGGTCGGTCTCCGGCCAGTCGAGCAGGGCGTCGACGTGTCCGCTGAGCATCGCGGCGATCGCCTCGGCCGCGGACCGGAACCGCGCCAGGCCGGTCTGCTCGCCGAGTTGGCCGAGGAACACCGCGATCCCGGACAGCCCGCTGTAGCTCTCGAACGCCGTGGGTACGACGCTCCAGTGCCGGTCGGTGACGAGCGCGAGGGTCAGCCACACCGGCCGCGCCGGGTCGCCGAGCGCGGTCTCGAGGAGTCGGTCGCCCAGGCGGACGGCGGCGCGTTCGGCGAGCGCCTGGTCGATCTCCTCGGCCGGCGCCACACGCGTCCGGGGTGCGACGGTCTCCTGGCCGTCGCCGAGTTGCAGCGCGGCCAGCGACGCCGACACGGCCCAGCTCTGTTGGCGCAGGTCGGCGGCGGACAGCCCGGCGATCCGGTCCCGGACGAGGTCCAGTCCGCGGTGCGGGAAGAAGTCGCGTACGACGAGGCCCCGGTCGTCGTACAGGTCCCGGGAGTCGGGCCGGGTCCGGAAGAACGGGATGTCGCGCCGGGCGAGCTGCCGGATCTCACTGGCGGCGACGGCCCGGTCAGCGACCAGCTCGGGGTGGCGGGTGGCGAGGACCTCGAACAGGCACTCCCGGTCCAGGGCGTCGCCCAGCACCACCGGGTGCCAGGACTCGCCGAGGATGCGGCCGTACACCATGGTGGGCAGCACGATGAACCGGATCTCGTCCGCGGCGAACGCGGCAACCGGCCCGTCGGGTGCGGCCAGTTCGTCACGGTGCGCGAGCAGCAGCCGGTAGCAGGCTTCGAAACCGGCGACCAGGTCGGCCTTGTACCGGGCGGGGTCCGCCGCGGTGCCGGCGACCGTGGGCAGGTTGTGCCCGCCGGGCATCTCCATGCGGGCCCGGGTCCGCCGCATCTGGTCGGTGCCGGTGTCCTGCCACCGCGGCACCTTCATCGGGCTCAGTTCTCCTCGTCCGCCGGCCATCCCGGACAGCTCGGTGGTCACCACCGCGTCGCCGTCCTGCTGGATCAGTCGCTGCGGCAGCAGGCCGATCGACAGCACGGACGCCTCGATGCGGTGCATCGCCTCGGCGGGCAGCACCAGCGGCCGGGTGTCGGTGGTCGGCCGAGCCTGCTGGAAGATCGCTTCCAGGTCGACGATCACCGGGTGCTCGCCGGCGGCGATGACGTTCTCCAGGTGGATGTCCGAGGCGCGCAGCAGGTACAGCAGGCTCAGGTAGGCGCCCTGGCGCCAGTAGAAGCGGCGCAGCCCCTCCTCGTCGGCGCAGCTCTCGGGGTAGACGAACTCGACCCAGCCGTACCCCGCCCGCTCCACGATGGTCAGCCGACGCAGTGGGCGGGCCATCCCCTTGGCGTTGAGCCAGTCGACCAGGGCGTAGAAGTGCGACTCGACGGCGAGCGGGCGCGGCTTGTAGACCACCTTGCCGCCGCCGGCGAAGGTGAGGATCGCGACGCTCCGCCCGCCGCGGTGCGTGTCGCCGGCACCGGTCTGCACCTCCATCAGATCGTCGAGCGAGGTGGCGGTCAGGCCGAACTCCGCGCGCAGCGCCGGCAGATCGGCCAGCACGCGCCGGGCCAGCTCGCTCCGTACCGTCAGCCACGTCTCCATCTCGTCGACGAGCTCCCGGGTGAGCGTCGGATACTCGGCGAGGATCCGCAGGGCGTACGCGGGCTGGCGAAGCTGCCGGCCGAAGTCGCCGAACCGTGCGGCCGGCGTGTCACCGGAGAGTGTCCCCGCGCTGCGTGCGCGCTGCAGGTGGACCGCGAGCACCGGACTGATCATCGCCAGGTGGACCTCGTGGTTCGGCCGCAGCAACGGATGGTGCGGCGGAACCTCACCCCGGTGACCGAGGTCGCGGGCGAGCCGGCGCACCTCCTCGTGCAACCGCTGCTGATACCGGTGCGACAACGGGTGCACCAGCGCGAGCAGGTCGGCGGTCGGTCCCAGGTCGGCCGTCGGGCCGGCGTCGAACGCGGGCAGATCGGCGGGATCGGTGGACCACGCCTGGGCCACGCTCGTCAGCCACGACGGTGGCTGCGGCACCCGGTCGCGCAGGCTGTCGGAGGACTCGCCGAGGAGCAGCCCCAACTCCTCCTCGCCGAGGCCCGCCTCGTGCCACCGGGCGAGGTTCGGCTCCAGTCCGCCCGTGGCGGCCCGGACGGTCCGCCAGGCGTCGAGCCGGCGCGCGCCCCGGCTGCGGGCGGCCTCGGTGTCGGGCACCGGCACACGCCGCCGTTCCTCCAGGGACAGGGCAGCCCACCAGGCTGGTCGGTCGAACACGTCGCTGCCGAGGTCGGCGCGATCGCTCGTTGCGGTGTTGCGTGGGGCCATCACGTCTCTCCGTTGCGGCTCGTCACGATGGAACGGTTCCGGGTGGGCGGAGACGGCGGGCGTCTCCGCCCACCCGGTGACGCGATCGGAGTGCCGATCGCCGTCGCGGGATCAGCAGCAGCCGACGCTGAAGATGCCGCAGGTGCCACAGATGCTGTGCTTGAAGGTGGAGATCGTGACCGTGATGGTGAAGCACACCGCGCTGCTACCACCGTTGATCTCCTGGTCGAGGTCGGTCAGGTCCAGCTGACCGATCGGGTCCTCGACGAGTTCCGGTCGTTCCGTCATTTCTGTCACCTCCCCTCGTCAGATCGCGAACCGTCGCTGTTCTGGCCGAGCGGAATGAGCGTTTCAGACGCCGGTTGTTTTCCGGTCGACGCTCGGTTCGCTGCCGATTCAGTCGCGGTAGAACCGGTCGCCGCCGCCCTTGACCGGTGAGCCGGCGGCGTCCAGTGTGGTTTCTGCCGCCATCGGGCGGCACCGGTTCCTGGCCGAGCCGAGTTTCCGATTCCGTCGCCTGTTCTGACCGCGGGCTCAGCGCCGCCCGCCGCAGTTGCCGCACCCGTCATCAGGGGTGGATCGGCAGGCGTGGCGACACTTCTTCTATCGATCGGAGAAATCATGGAAACTGCCGCGAGGGCGTGGAAGGACCCGGTTTTCCGGGCCACTCTCGACGACAGCGAACTCGCCATGCTGCCGGCCCACCCGGTCGGCCGGGTCGAGTTGGGTGAGATGGTCACGGACGGGACCCGGGGCGCCGGCACCGAGTCCACCGCGACGATGGGCTGCTGCAACGGGGAGCCCTACACCTTCCGCACCTGCCTCACCTGCTACCCGCTGTGGACCTGCCGCACCTGCTGGGGATGCTGATGAGCAACACGGTTGTGCGCGCATGGAAGGACCCCGCCTTCCGCACCACGCTCGACGACGCCGACATCGCCCTCCTGCCGGAGAGCCCGGTGGGCGCCGTCGGTGGCCTGGACGCGGATCTGGCGGACATCTTCGGCGGTGACCGGGCATTCACCTTCTACACCTGCTTCACCTGCCAGTGGGGCAGCCTCGGCTGCACCAACACCTGCTGGATCATGACGGCCGGATGCACGTCGGGAAGCTGCTGACAGCGGGCGACAAGCCGCATTCCGGTACCGACGACTGACCGATTTCCACGCAGGCCGGGGTGGGCATCGTGGTGACGATGTCCACCCCGGGCCGGAGGGCCGGGCCACGACAGCCGCGGCCGCCCCGGACGCGCATACATGAGGGCGGAGACATGTTCGACGAGATTCTTCAGACGCCGAACTGGTGGCGTGGCCTGACCCGGTCCGAACGGGCCGGAGGCACGCCGTCAATCACGGAGGAGCAACACGACTACGGTCGCCGCCGGCGGGACGCCTGGCGTGGCGGCCACATCCTGCGCGGCACCGACATCTCGCTCGACCGGTGGGAACGACTCGGGCTGGCCGAGGACGGGATCGTCGAACTGCTGGCCGAACCGGCCGAGTCGCTCGCCGCCAGGATCCCCGACCGGCCGGCCTGGCTGGGCGTGATCGCCGAGGCGTGGCGGCGGTTCGGGTCGACGCGCCTCGACGACCTCGCCGGTGGCGGCCCGGCGACCGAATGCGATCACGACGACCACGACCACGGGCCCGACCAGGCCGGGAACGTGGTGTTCCTGAACCTGATCGCGCCGTTGCTGGCGTGGAGCCAGGAGGAGTTGGGCAGCCGGGTGGCCCGGCTGGCGACCCGGCACGGCCACGACGACACCCTGCCGGCGGACCACTCGCTGCTGCAACCGCCGCTCGACCGACTCCTGCAAATGATCATCTCCGTCATGATCCTCGAGGTGAACGTGGCCCGGGTGGAGGGCCGGCTGGCCGGGGCGACACCGGCCGAGCGGATGTCGTCGTTCATCGCGCAGATCCGTACGCCCGAGACGGCGCTCGGCATCCTGGCCGAGTACCCGGTGCTCGCCCGGGAACTGGTCACCTGCCTGCGCACCACCGTCGACGTCCGGGCCCGGTTCGCCGAACGGCTCCTCGCCGACCTGCCCGAGCTGCGGCAGACCTTCGGAGGGGCCTGGCACGGACTGGCCGACCTGGCCCGGGTGAGCTTCGGCGCCGGGGACACCCACCGCGGCGGCCAGACCGTCGCGATCCTCACCTTCACCGACGGCCGCAGGCTGGTGTACAAGCCGCGCAGCCTCAGCGTGGAGGTCCACTTCAACCAGGTCCTCGACTGGCTCAACACCCACGGGCTCCGCCACCCGCTGCGGCCGCTGCTCGTCCTCGACCGGGGCGAGTACGGCTGGGTGGAGCACGTCGACGTCGCGTCGTGCGAGAACGAGGAGCAGGTGGACCGCTTCTTCTGGCGGCAGGGCGCGTTCCTGGCGCTGTTCCACGCCCTCTGCGGCTCGGACCTGCACCTGGAGAACGTCATCGCAGCCGGGGAGCACCCCGTCCCCGTGGACCTGGAGGCGATCTTCCAGGTGCTGCCCCGGGTCACCGGGGCGCAGCTGGCGCCGCTCACCTTCGGCGAGGCGCCCCGCGTGGTGCGGGACTCGGTGCTCCGGGTCGGCCTCCTGCCCGAGCGCATCATCACCGCCGACGACGAGGGCATCTACGACGCGGAGGTGAGCGGCCTGGCCGGCTCCGGCGGCCAACTCTCACCCGCCCGCCTGCCCACCTTCGTCGCCGGCGGCACCGACGAGGTGCGGGTCGTGCGGGACCGCCGGGAGATGCCGGAGACGCAGAACCGCGTACGGCTGGACGGCCGGCCCGTCAACGCGCTGGCCCACACCGACGCCCTCGCCGCCGGCTTCACCGACTGCTACCGCATCATCGCCGCCCACCGCGACGACCTGCTCGCCGCCGGCGGACCGATCGCCCGGTTCCGCGACGACGAGGTCCGGTTCATCCCCCGCCCCACGATGACGTACGGCCGGGTCCAGTCGGAATCCTGGCACCCGGACCTGCTGCGCGACTCGCTCGACCGGGAGATCTTCCACGAGGTGCTCTCCTCCGCGTTCGTCGACCTGCCGGACCGCGACGTGCTGTTCGGCAGCGAACATCGACAGCTCGCCGACCAGGACATCCCGGCGTTCCACACCACCCCCGGCTCGACGGACCTCTACGACGCGCAGGGGGTGGTGGCCCACGACTTCCTGGAAACCAGCGGATTGGCGGCCGTGCGGGCGCGGATCGGCGCGATGTCCGAGGAGGACCTGCGGCGACAGCTCTGGTGCATCCGCGCCTCCATGTCCGGGCTCACGGTGGGTACGCCCCACGCCGAGCGGGTCGACTCCAGGCCGCTGCCGGAGGAACCGATCGACGCCGATCTCGCCGTGCGAGCCGCCCGGTCGATCGCGGACCTGCTGCTCGACGCCGCCCTGGCCGCCGACAACGAGGCGCCGTCGTGGCTGTCGGTGAACTTCATCGGCGACCGGTACTGGAAGGTCGGCCACGCCGGCATCGACCTGTACAGCGGGGTCGCCGGAGTCGCCCTGTTCCTCGGCCAGCTCGGCGCGGTCACCGGCGACGCCCGGTTCCGCCGGCCCGCCGAACAGCTCGCCGCCCAGCTCGCCGAGGTGACCCGCCAACTCGCCGCCAGCCCGGACCGGGGGGCCGGGCTGCCGATCGGCGGCTTCAGCGAGCTGGGCGGCCTCGTCTACGTACTGGGCCAGCTCGCCGAGGTGTTGCGGGCGCCCACGCTCGTCGACGCCGCCCGGCAGGCCGCGGCGCTGTGCCAGGAGCGGTTCGCCGAGGACAAGGTGCTCGACGTGATCAGCGGCACCGCCGGGGCGGCGCTGGCGATCCTCGCCCTGCACGACGCCCATCCCGACGAGCAGACCCTCGACGCCCTCAAGGCGGCCGGTAGGACGATCGCCGACCGGGCGATCGACGTGCCCGGCGGGACGGGATGGCAGGTCGAGTACGAGAACGCGCCGGCGCTGCTCGGGTTCTCCCACGGCGCCAGCGGCATCGGGTACGCACTGGCCCGGATCGCCCAGCTCACCGGCGACGACCAGCTCGCCGAGGTGTGCGGGCGGGCGTTGCGCTTCGAGCGGCACCACCTGTCGCCGGAACACCGGAACTGGCCCGACCTGCGGGTGATCAGTGGTCCGGGCGCCTTCATGAACGCCTGGTGCCACGGCGCCGCCGGGATCGGACTGGCACGCGCAGCGATGCTGCGACTGCCCGTGCTGGCTCCCTGGCACGACCTGATCCGCGAGGACCTGCACATCGCGACCGGCAAGGTCCGCGACGACCTGGTCGTCGACGGGCGGTACACGGGCATCGGCAACGACTCCATCTGCCACGGGGACCTCGGGTTGGTCGAGACCCTGCTGGCGGCCAGTTCGGCACTCGACGAGCCGGACGGTGCGGCGCTGGGTCTGCGGTGCGCGCGGGCGATCGCCGAGCAGGTCCTCGCCGGTGCGCCCCGGGCCGGGGTCCCGGAGCAGGTCAGCACGCCCGGGTTGCTGATGGGGCTCGCCGGCATCGGCTACGGCCTGCTCCGGGTGGCGATGCCGCACCGGGTGGCGAACGTCCTGCTGCTGGACGCCCCGGGGCACGGCGGTGATCCGGGCCGGCCGGCCGGGCGAGGGCACCACGTGGTGGTGGCCGCCTGAGCGTCGCGCCCCCGTCGGGACGGGGCGATCCGGGGTGTCGGGAGGCGGCACCCGGATCGCCCCGTCGTTCACCTGCCGGTCAGGAATCGGTGGGCACGGCGAGCGGGCGCAGCAGCGACAGGTCCACGTCCTCCCCGAGCAGGATCGTCCGTTCCAGCCGCTGGATCTCGGCCCCGGGGTCGATGCCCAGCTCCTCCCTGAGCAGGCAGCGCAGGTGCCGGGCGACGCTGAGGGCGTCCGCCCGCCGGCCGGTCTCGTAGAGCGCGGTCATCAGCAGCTCCCGGAAGCGTTCCCGCAGCGGGTACGCGACGACCAGGCATTCCAGCTCCGGTATCAGGACGTCGTGCCGGCCGCAGGCCAGACCCGCGCGCAACCACAGCTCGGTCGCGGCGAGCCGGCGCTCGGTCATCCGGATCCGCTCGGCCGCGACCGCGGGGGCGTTCCCGACGTCCGCCATGGCCGTTCCGCGCCACAGCGCCATCGCCTGGCCGAAGTGCGCCATCGCCTCCTCGTACGCCGCCGTCGCGAGCGCCCGTCGGCCGTCCGCGCAGAGCGCGTCGAACCGGTCCACGTCCAGCTCGCCCGGGGACACCCGCAACTCGTACCCGGCGGGTCGCGTCCGCAGGACTTCGCCGGCGGGGTCGTCCAGGCTCCGGCGGAGTCGGTGGACGTACTGTTGCACCAGCTTGCGTTGGCTGCCCGGCGCCTCCTCCGGCCACAGCTGCCGCACCAACTCGTCGCAGGGCACGACGTGGTTCGACCGGACCAGCAGGACCGCGAGCAGCGTGCGCCACTTGTCCTGTCGAAAGTCCTGCCAGGTGCCGTCGGCCGACCTCGTCTGTACGGGACCGAGTATCCGGTATCGGATCGATTCGGGCAGGGCCACGCTTCCGCCTCCCACATCAGTGCGACATCCGTCTCGTTCACCGGGTCACCGCTCTCCGCCGTGCCTGAGCGGCGACGGGCGCACGAGCGGTGCCCGGACCGGCCGGACCGGGAGCGGTCTGCCGGGTCCTCCGCCGCCGTGCGCTCCTGCCGCGGCGGCGAGGTCCCCTCAGCCTCGGGGGGACCGGTGTGTCCGGCAAGGACAGTCGCCTGTCCCGGTCACGGCCGACATGTCCGGCCTGGTCAGCGCGGTACCTCGGACCTGTCCGGACAGCTCACCGCCCGAACCCGGCCCCCGCCGATCGAGTTGTGGCGATAGCCTGTGGGCCATGTCGGTCGGAGTTTCGGGGGACGAACGACCGGATGAGGCTGCCACCGTCGCTGAGCTCGTCGCGCTCATGGCACGGCTCAAGCAGCGGTCCGGGTGCACGTACCGGCAGCTAGAACAACGGGCCGTCGCGGGCGGCGAAGCGCTGCCGCGCAGCACCATCGCCGACGTCCTGCGCCGGCCGGCGCTACCGCGCGCCGAGGTCCTCGCCGCGTTCGTCCGCGCCTGCGGAGGCGACCAGGAGGAGGTGGACGTCTGGCTACGGGCACGGGATCGACTGGGCACCGCGACCGAGCCCGCGGCACCGCCCCCGGACGCACCCGACCCGGGCGACGTCCCGGACGCACCCGATCCGGGTGACGCCCCACCGGTCCGACGCAGGTGGCCAAGGCTGCGCCCTGCCTTCGCCCTGCTGGCTGCCGCCGGCCTGGCGATCCCGCTTGCGGTGTGGGCGACGGACCAGCGTGACCAGCCCGACCGTCAGCCGGAGCGGCCCGTCGTCTCCGGCAGCCTGGACCTGCCCGAAGGCGGGGCGTGGGCGCAGATCCATCCGGTCGGCTCGCCCACCTTGTGCCTCTCCGAGGGGCGTGAGCACACCGGCCGGTACCAGAGCCAGGTCGCGACCCTGCAACGTTGCGACAAGCCCGGCCTGCCCCGCACCCGTCTCGAACCCGTCCGCGACAACCTCGTCCACATCCAGTGGGATCATCCTCAGTTCGGCATCGGCTGCCTCACCGTCCTGAAGTCACCACCGGCCCAGGACATGCTCGAACCCTGGACGGACTGCAGCGCCAGCAGGAAGGAACAACTGTTCGCCGCCGAGAGGGTCGACGCGCCGGTCCCGGGCGGCTACCGGCTGCGGCCGGCGGCCAGCGGGCTGTGCATCGGCATCCGGCACGACGCCCGCACGCCCATCGGCGCGGAGGCGATGCAGGGGCCGTGCACCGGCGGGGCCCACCAGGAGTTCCTCATCGAGCTGACCCCGGCGTCCTGACTCGGGTCGGGCGTCGCACGTCCAGCGGTCCCTGGCCCGCCTCCTTGGTCCGGAGGCCACGACCCGGACCGGTGCCACCGCGCGGAGGCCGCACGGGTCCGGATCGCAGCCGACGGGAAACGAGCCTGGTTCCTGTCGGTGGGGTCCTCTACCGTCCGCGGACGTGAACGCAGTGCAGACGTACCGGTATCTGGGGTCCTCCGCGTTGGGACAGGATGGACTCGCCCTGCAGACGAGTGGGGGGCCCGCGCCGAACCCGCGGTTCTTCACCGGCTTCCTCACCACCCCGCACGCGGCGGCCGTCGGCCTGCTGGCGGTCGCGGAGGTGGCCCGGACCCGGTACCACCGGCCGGTCAGCCCGGCGAGCCTCGACCCCGTGGTCACCGGCAGTCGGGACCGGCTCCGGTTCGAGTCCTTCTCCGGCTGCTGCGGGGTCTACGCCCGCCTCGACGCCCTGCCCGACGGCCTGGACGGCGACGTGGTGGAGCACGGCACCACCAACGTCGACGTCAACAACCCGCTGCGGGAGGCCCTGGCCCGGGTCGGCGGCCTCGACCCGCTGCACCTGTCGGTCGGCCCGGAGGACCTGACCGTCTCCACCATGGACGGCGCGGTGGTGGAGAAGAAGGTTCCGCTGCCGGTGCGTTGGCTGCGCGGCTTCGCCGAGGTGCAGGTGCTGGCCGCGAGGTTCGAGCCCCGGGCGGAGGTTCCGGCGGCCGAGGCGGCGGCGTTCCTGCGCCGGCTGCCCACGACCGCCGACCGGTCGGTGCTCTGGGTGGTGCCGGCCGGGCGGTCGCTGCGGCTGACCTCCCGGCCCGTGCCCGGCGCGGTCTGCCTGGCCGGGGCGAGCCGGCTGGCCGCCCTGCGCCCGATGCTGCGGTTCGCCCGGACCCTGCGGGTGTACGGGCCGACCGTCGCGGCCGGGTCGGCACCCGTGCCGAGCACCTGGGAGCTGGACACGGGCGCGCTGCGCCTCTCCCTGACCCTCTCCCCCGAGCCGTACCGCGGATTCTCCGGCGAAGGCGCGGCGCTCACCGCGCTGGCCGGGGACGAGGTCGTCGACGACGCCGACCTGGTCGCCGCCCTGCTCTCCTGGGACCCGGCCATCGACGTGGATCGGCTGGCGGCGGAGGCCGGGATCGACGCGGCACGGGTCCGGGGCGCGCTGGCGCAGCTCGGCACCGCCGGGCGGGTCGGATACGACGTCTCCGAGGCCGCGTACTTCCACCGGGTGATGCCGTACGACGCGGGCCGCGCGGAGCGGGACAATCCGCGTCTGGTCGGCGCCCGGGCACTGCTCGACGCCGGGGCGGTCGAGTGGGACGGGACGTCCGCCACGATCCGCAGCGGCGACCAGGTGTACCGGGTCCGCCGGCTGCCGGACGGCGGGTTCACCTGCACCTGCCCCTGGTGGGCGAAGCACCGGGGGCAGCGGGGACCGTGCCGGCACGCGCTGGCCACCCGGATGCTGACCACCGACCAGGTCGAGGAGCGGGTGTGAGCCGGGCCCAGCAGACGCTGCTGATGAAGAGCACCGTACGGCGGCGTCGGGAGCTGGCCGCCGGCGGGACCAGCGATTTGTTCGACCTGGTCCAGAACGGCTCCGCCACGCTGGTCGCGGACGCCCTGGCCGGCTTGCCCGAGCAGCGCCGCAGGGAGATCGGCGTCGAGCTGACCGCCTGGTTCAAGGAGCGGAACCGGTCGACCTGGTGGCCGGTCGGGTCGGGCACCGCCCTGGCGGTCGCCGTGGTGGGCTGCCTGCCCAGCGCGGCACAGGCGGCGGCGATCCTCGCCCGCAACTCGGTCAACCCGGACGGCGAGCGGGCCGCCGCCCTGCTGTCCGGCGTCGCCGAGGAGCGCGGCATCACCTGGCTGGGCGACCTGGCGCACCGGCTGGCCGTGAAGGTCAACCAGCAGACGTGGGTCGAGCGGTGGCGGTTCGTCGCCGCGCTCCTGCGTGCGGAGGGGGTCACCCCGCCGACCGACGACCGGTTCGTGGAGCTGTGGCTGGGCGCGGTGGAGCTGCCGGACCGGCGCCGCTCCGGGCCGCCGGCCCCCCTGGTGGACCGGTTGCGCGGCGACCCGTTCCTGGCCGCCATGCTGCCCCGCCTGTTCGAGGTGGACGGCCTCGGCTCGCGGATGATGTTCGACGAGGTCGCCACGACCTGGGAGGAGCGGGAGCGGCACGTCCTGCCGACCGCGCTGGCGCGGCTCGCCGCCGAGGGGGTCGTCGACCGGACGATGCTCATCGACGGCTCACTCGGCCGGCTGCTGCGCGGCGACCGGGCGGCGGCGCTGCGCGCCTTCACCACCCTGCTCCACGAGCTGACCCCGACCACCGCCGAGGTCGCCGCCCGGGCCACCGACTACCTCCGCCTGCTCACCGACGCGCCGGCTCCGGTCGCCACGATGGCGCAGAAGGCGTTGCGGGATCTGCCCGACCTGGAGGTCGAGGCGGTGCTCGACGCCTCGCGTGAGGTGCTGCTGCGGCCGGACAAGACGCTCGTACGGGCGCAACTGGCCTGGCTGGACCGGTTGGCCCGCCAACACCGGAGCCGGGCGGTGGAGATCGCCGAGGTGATCGGGGTGGCGCTCGGGCATCCCGCCGTCGAGCTGCGCGACCGGGCGAGCACGCTGGCCGCCCGGCACGGTCACGACCCGGCGACGGTCGGGACCGGCCCGGCGGTCACCCGGCCGCGCGGGGACGATCTTCCCCCGCCCGCGCCGCCCGCGCCGGCACCCGACCCGATCACCGACGTGGACGAACTGGCCGAGGAGGTCGCCGCCCTGCTCGGCACGCCGTCGCACGGCGCACCGCTGGACCGGATCCTCGACGGGCTGGTCCGGCTCACCACGACCGAGGGTCCACGGGTGCACGCCGCCCTCGCCCCCGTCGTCGACCGCCGCCACTGGTCGTGGGGCAACGAGCACCGCTACGACCCGCTCTGCCTCTGCGAGGTGCTGGTCGACCTGCTCCACACCGCCGGCTCCACCGAGCAGCAGCCCCGGCGCCGCAGCCGGTGGGCGGCGCTGCTGGCCGCCGTACGCCGGACCGACCGGACGCCGTCGGCGCCGGAGCTGGCCACCACCGATCCCCGGGTGCCCCCGCCCCACCGGCTGCTGCGGGCCCGGCTCGCCGAGATCGGCGCGCACGTCGACGAGCCGGGACAGCCCGGTCTGCTGGCCGCCCCCACCTCCGCCAACGGCCTGCTCGACCCGCTGGCGCTGGTGGAGCGGCTCGCGGCGTGGGGCGACCGGACGCCCTGGTACTGGGACCTGACCCAGGCCCTGCTGCGCCTGCCCGCCGGCGCCGACGACGCGGTGGCGAACAAGGCGGCGGCGCTGGGCACGCCGGCCGGGGAGCGGCTCGCCGCCTGGCTGCGCGGCGGCGGACTGCCGCAGCCGGTCATGCGGGCCACCACCGTCACCCGCCGACCCCGCAAGGCCGGCTACGACTGGGAGTTCGACCAGCTGGCGCCGGAGCGGATCCTGGTCGAGCTGCGCCCGCCCGACGGGTACGACGACCGGTACGGCCTGCTGACCGCCGACCCGGCGCCGATCGGGGTCGAGTACTCCGGCTGGGTGAAAATGTGGCCGTCGATCCTGCCGGGGCACCGGGGGGTGGTCGCCGCGTACACCCTCCCGTTGGTGGCCGGCGCGGCGGACATGGATCAGCGCGACGGCGCCGTGGTGCTGCCGCTACTCGCCGAGAGCAGCGGCACCGGCGGGGTGGCCCTCGATCTCGCCCTGGCCTACGGTCTCGGGGCCCGGCACGGCGCGGACCGGGTCGCCGCCCTGGACGCCCTGCTCGGGCTCGCCGGGGCGGGGCAGTTCGACGCCGGCGGGGCGGGTGAGCAGCTCGGCCGGCTGGTCGCCCGGCAGTTGGTGAAGCTGACCCGGGTGGTGGAGCCGCTGCGGGACGCCGCCCTGGCCGGGGCGCCGCTGACCGTGTGGCGGCTGGTCGCCGCCGCGTTGCCGGCGGTACTCGCCGCGCCCAGGCCGCCGCGCGGCCTGCCCGACCTGCTGACCCTGGCGACGGAGACGGCCACCGCGACCGGTGTCCGGATCGAGGTGCCCGGCCTGGGCGAGGTCGCCGGCCAGGGCGCCTCGTCCCGCCTGGTCACCGAGGCCCGGCGCCTGCACCGCGCGCTCACCGCGGCCTGACACCTGTCGATGGTCCGGCGGGTCTGCGATCCGCCGGACCATCCCCGGCGTCGCCCGGGGCGGCTCTACATCCTCGCCACCCTGGTCGAGCTCACCGCCCGGGGCGACGGGACGCCGATCCGACGCGGCCCTCGCGTCCCCGCCCGGCGCGGCGGCGGCGTCACGCCGAGGGCCTCTCGGCCTGGTTGATCCGATCCGGTCTGGCGAACTACCGCAGGGAGAGATACGTCGCATCGCCCGCGATACGGTACCGTCCCGGTTACTACTACGACTTGTCGTGACCGCCGTGGGGGTGTCCTTCCTCCGGTGGGCTGACGGGAGGTGCCGGATGGCCGACGACGCGGAGATCACCGCGTGGGCGCTGGCCGCCGGCCGGGGTGACCGGGACGCCGCCGCCCGGTTCGTCCGGGCGACGCAGCAGCAGGTCCGGCGCTTCCTCGCCGTGCTGGTCTCCCCCGCGGAGGCGGACGACCTCGCGCAGGAGACCTTCCTGCGGGCGGTGCGGTCGTTGCGGTCGTTCGCGGGGCGGTCGTCGGCGCGGACGTGGCTGCTCGCGATCGCCCGCAGGGTCGCCGTCGACCACATCCGGACCGCCACGTCCCGTCCGCGGACCGTGCCGCTGACCGACGGGCATGACACCGCTGACGCGTCGCGGAGCGCGTTCGACCGGCAGGTGGTGCTGGAGCAGCTGGTCACGGCGCTGCCGGCGGACCGGCGCGAGGCGTTCGTCGCCACCCAGGTGCTCGGCCTGTCCTACGCCGAGACGGCGGAGGTCTGCGGTTGCCCCGTCGGCACGATCCGCTCCCGGGTGGCCCGGGCCCGGGAGGACCTCGTGGCCGCCATGGACGGCGGCGGCCGGTCGGCGGCCGCGCGGCCGGGCGAGAACGCGGCCGGCTGAGCGGGCCGCACCCCGGTTGAGCAGGGCCGCAGCGGCGGCCGGCGAAAATCGTCGGGAACCGACGGCAGCATCGGAACGACTACCCGTGCATGGGGTGTGAGCAGTGGCGTGAGGTGCTGTCGGCGCAGCTGGACGGGGAGGAGTCCCCCGCCGAGCGGACGGCGGCCGAGGCGCACCTGGCCGGGTGCGGCGGCTGCCGGACGTGGTTAGACCAGGCCGCGGCGGTGACCCGGCGGGCGCGGCTGTCGGTCATGGTCGCCGGTGACGACCTCACGGACGTCGTCCTCGACGCGCTGCCCGAGGTGCCGCCGCGACGGCGGCGAGGGCGGGCCGTGCTCGGTCTGCGGCAGCGGGCCGTGCTCAGCCTGCGGGCGGTGCTGGGGCTGATCGGGGTGCTGCAGCTGGTGTTGGGCCTGGCACAGATCGGGCGGGGCGTCGCCGGCCCACACGCGCATCCGGCAGCCGACGGGCTGGCGGCGGGGCATCTGTGGCACGAGTCGGCGGCCTGGAACGTCGCGGTCGGCGCCGGGTTCCTCTTCGTCGCGGCCCGGCGCACTCCCCCGACGGGGCTGGTGCCGATGTTGAGCGCGTTCGTCGGCATGCTGGTGCTGCTGTCGGTCAACGACCTGGCGACGGGGCGGGTGGACAGCACCCGGCTGGTCAGCCACGGTTTCCTGCTCGTGGGCTACGCGCTCGTCGTCGCGCTGTCCCGCCCCGGTCTGCGCCCCGACGGCCCGGTACGGCGCAACCGCACCGACGAGCCTCGTTGGCACCTGCCCGCCGAGGAGCAGCCCGAATCGCCGGGGCTGCGGCTGCTGCCGCCGTACCCCGGTTCCGCCCGCGTCCCCGACCGTCGGGCGGCCTGATCAATTTCGGACAGGATCGGCTCCCGGCCGGAACTTTTCCGACCACCGGGCCGACCAACCGAACGTCGCGTCACCGTTCGAAGGGACCTGCCCGATGCTCCGCACCATGCTCGCCGGCTCGCGTCGCCGACCGGCCGTACTCCTCGCCTGCGTCGCCCTCCTGCTCGGCGGGGCGGTCGGCTGCGGATCCTCCGACGGCTCGTCGGCCGCCGCGACCAGCCCGTCACCGTCGGCCACGGCGAGCGCGGCGGGTGTGCTCGGCGTCCGCGACCCGTGGGTCAAGGCAGCCGACACGGGAATGACCGCGGCGTTCGGCAGCCTGGTCAACGACGGCGACACCGACGTCACGATCACCGCTGCCGCCACCGACGTGTCGCCGATGGAACTGCACGAGATGGCCATGCGGGACGGCCAGATGGTCATGCGGGCCAAGCAGGGCGGCATCGTGGTCAAGGCCAGGAGCACGCACGTGCTGGAGCCCGGTGGCGACCACCTGATGCTGATGGCCCTCAGGCGGCCGGTGCGGGCCGGCGACCAGGTGAGCTTCACGCTGACCTTCGCCGACGGCCGGACCCAGACGTTCACCGCGGTGGCCAAGCCGTTCACCGGTGCGCAGGAGAGCTACGCCCCCGGCCACGGCGAACCCGCGCCGGGCACGAGCGGCAAGCCCGCGACGACCACCAGCCCGGCGTCGTGACCGGGGTGCCCACCGCCCGCCCGGTGAGCAGGCGCGGCCTGCTCACCGGCGGCGCCCTGGCCGCCGGGGGCACCCTGGCCGGCGCCGCCGCCGTCACCGCCACCCGTTCCGACCCGGGGGCACGGCCCGTCGAGGCGTTGCCCGTGGCCGAGGTCGGTGGGGCGGTCGAGCCGTTCCACGGGCCCCGGCAGGCCGGCGTCGCCACCGAGCCGCAGGCACACGCGTCGTTCGTGGCGTTCACCCTGAGGCCCGGCACCGACCGGGCGGCGCTGGGCCGGATGCTTCGGCTGCTCACCGACGACGCGGCCCGCCTCACCCAGGGGCGGCCCGCGCTGGCCGACACCGAGCCGGAACTCGGGCTCCTGCCCGCCCGGCTGACCGTCACCTTCGGCTTCGGCCCCGGTCTCTACGCCGCCGCTGGCCTCGCGGACCGGCGGCCGGCGTCGGTGGCCGCCCTGCCCTCGTTCCGCGTCGACCGGCTCCAGCCACGCTGGTCGGGCGGGGACCTGCTACTGCAGATCTGCGCCGACGACCCGGTCACCGTCGCCCACGCCCAACGGCTCCTGGTCAAGGACAGCCGGCCGTTCGCCGCCGTCCGGTGGGTGCAGCAGGGCTTCCGGCGGGGCGCCGGCGTCGAACCCGGCGGGCGTACCCAGCGCAACCTCTTCGGCCAACTCGACGGCACCGCCAACCCCAGGCCGGGTGGGCCGCTGGAGAC
Source organism: Micromonospora sp. NPDC023814 (assembly GCF_040639595.1). Lineage (NCBI taxonomy): Bacteria > Bacillati > Actinomycetota > Actinomycetes > Micromonosporales > Micromonosporaceae > Micromonospora > Micromonospora sp. NPDC023814. The sequence continues at coordinate 20,889 of NZ_JBFAAF010000038.1, read as the reverse complement.
CGCCGTGTGGGTGCCCGACGGGCCAGCGTGGCTGCGCGACAGCAGCACCCTGGTCGTCCGCCGGATCAGCATGAACCTGGAGACCTGGGACCTGCTCGGCCGCGCCGACCGGGAACTCGCCGTCGGCCGCCGCCTCGACACCGGCGCCCCGTTGACCGGCGCCGCCGAACACGACGTGCCCGACTTCGCCGCCACCGGCCCCGACGGGCTCGCCGTCATCCCCGACTTCTCCCACCTGACCCGCGCCCACGTCGGCGAGAACCGGCTGAAGATCCTCCGCCGCCCCTACAACTACGACGGGGTACCCACCGCCGCCGGCACCGCCGACAGCGGATTGATCTTCGCCTCCTACCAGGCCGACATCGCCCGCCAGTTCCTCCCCATCCAGCGGCGCCTCGCCGAACGGGACCTGCTCAACGAGTGGACCACCCCGATCGGCTCCGCCGTCTTCGCCGTCCCGCCCGGCTGCCCCGACGGCGGCTGGATCGGCCAACAACTGCTCGGCTGACCACCACCCCACCAGGAGAAGCACCAGAGATGCCCACCCGATTCCGCCGCCCGACCGCAACCGGTCTCGTCACCGCCGCGCTGGCCGCCGCCGCGCTGCTGCTCGTGCCGGCCGCTCCCGCCGCCGCGCACAACACGCTGCAGTCCGCCAGCCCCGCCAAGGAGGCCCGGCTGGCCACGGCGCCGACCCAGGTCAGGCTGACGTTCATGCAGAAGCTCGATCCGGCCTTCACCACCATCGCACTGACCGACGCCGCCCGGGCGAAGGTCGCCACCGGCGAGCCCGTCGTCACCGGAACGACGGGGACGGTGACGATCGACCGACCGTTGGCCAACGGCACCTACACCGTCGCCTACCGGGTCGTCTCCGCCGACGGGCACCCCGTGCAGGGCTCGTACCGGTTCACCGTCGCGGACCCCTCGGCGAGCGCCAGCCCGCAGGTGACCGCAGCGAGCAGCGCCGCACCGGCCGCCGGCCCGGCCACCCCGTCGGCCGGCCCCGCCGCCTCCGCGAGCGGCTCCGGCGGGGGGCCGGGCACCGCGACGCTGGTGGTGGCCGCCGGGGTCCTGGCCGCCGTCATCGGCGGTGCCGCCGTGCTGTGGCGTCGTCGCCGCGCCGGCGCCTGACGCACGCCCAGCCGACCGGAAAGGTCGACGCCCCATCGGCGGCCCCGCCGGGCAGCCCCACCGGGCGACCACCGCCCTCCCCACCAGCAAGGGAACCGACGTGCCAGACACCATCTCCCACCCGGCCCCCGTCCCGGACGCCGGGCGCGCGGCCGCGGATGCCGGCCCCACCGCAGGGGCGACCGCCCGCGGGGTACGGCCGGCGGCCAGCGGTCGCGGCGGGTGGCTCGTGCCGGTGGCGGCCGTGGCGTCGGCGGTGGCCGTGCTCCTGCTCGGCCTGCGCGCCGGCGGCGCGCTCACCGCCGCGATCCCCGGCCTGCCCGATCCCGGGCCGGTGACGGCGTGGGCGCTGCCCGTGGTCCGGCTGCTCGCCGACGGCCTCGCCACCCTGACGGTGGGGATGGTGGTGACGGCCGCGTTCCTGCTGCCCGGTGACGGTCCTAGCGTGTCCCCGCACGGCTGGCTGCTGCTGCGCCGCGCCGGCACGGCGGCCGCGGGCTGGGCCGTGGCCGCATCCACACTGATCGTGCTGACGGTCTCGGACCTGCTCGGCGTCCCCGTGGACGGGCTCAGCCTCGCCACCGTGGTCAGCTTCGCCTCCTCGATCTCCCAGGGCCAGGCGCTGCTGGTGCAGGCGGGGCTCGCCCTGACGGCGGCGGTGCTGGCCCGGGCGGGGGTGTCGCGCGGGCTCGCCGCCGTGGTGGCGTTGGTCGCCCTGGTCGCGGTGCTGCCGCCGGCGTTCACCGGGCACGCCGCCGGGGCGGGCAACCACCAGATCGCGGTGACCAGCCTCGCCCTGCACGTGCTGGCCGCCGCGCTGTGGGCCGGCGGGCTGGCGGCGCTGCTGATGATCCGTCGCAGCCGGCAACTCGCCGACACCGCCGGCCGGTACAGCCGCCTCGCCCTGGGCTGCTTCGCGGCCGTCGCGGTGAGCGGATCGGCCAACGCCGCCGTGCGCCTCGGCTCCGTGGCGGAGCTGTGGCAGTCCCGCTACGGCTGGTTGGTCCTCGGCAAGCTCGTCGCGCTGGCGATCCTGGGCGTCCTCGGCGCCCTGCACCGGTCGCGGACCCTGCCGGCCCTGCGCGCGGGCCGCCCCGGCGCGTTCGGTCAGCTGGCCGCCGGCGAACTGGTCGTGTTCGCCGCCACCGTCGGGCTGTCGGTGGCGTTGTCCCGCAGCCCCGCACCGGTGTCCGGGGACCCGCTCGACGCCGATCCGATCACCGAGCTGCTCGGCTTTCCGATGCCCGCCGCGCCGACCCCGGCGCTCCTGGTGGGCCAGCCGCTGCCGGACATGTTCTTCCTGACCCTCACCGCCGCCGGGGTCGGCTGCTACCTGGCCGGCGTGTGGCGGCTGCACCGGGCCGGGCACCGCTGGCCGGTCAGCCGCACCGCGAGCTGGTTGGCCGGCATGCTGCTGCTGGCCGCGATCACCGACCTGGGCGTGGCCCGCTACGCGTACGTGCTGTTCAGCGCTCACATGGTGCAACACATGGTGCTGTCGATGCTGGTGCCGATCCTGCTCGTCGGCGGCGCCCCGGTCACCCTCGCCCTCCGCGCCCTGCGCCGGCCCACGGACCCGCAGGTCCGCGGCGCCCGGGAGTGGCTGCTGATGGTGCTGCACAGCCGACCGGCGAAGCTGCTCACCCATCCCGTGGTCGCGTTGGGCATCTACGCCGGCAGCCTCTTCGGCCTGTACTTCAGCGACCTGCTGGGCATGCTGATGCGGTCCCACGTCGGCCACCTGGCCATGCTCATCCACTACGTGGCCGCCGGGTACCTGCTGTTCTGGGTGCTCATCGGGGTCGACCCCGGCCGGCCGAGGCTCGCCCCTCCCCTGCTGGTGATCCTCCACCTGGCCGCGATGATGGCCCACGGCTTCTTCGGCCTCGTCCTGATGCAGAGCACCACCCTCATCGCCCCGGACTGGTACTCCGCCGTCCACCCCGCGTGGGCGTCCTCCCTACTCGACGACCAGAAGCTGGGCGCGGGGATCGCCTGGGCCTTCGGGGAGGTACCGGCCGCGTTCGTCATGATCGTGCTGGTGCGCCAGTGGATCCGCGCCGACCGGCGCGAGCAGGGCCGCCTCGACCGGGCGGCCGACCGGGCCGAGGCCACCGGCGAGGAGGACGACCTCGCCCGGTACAACGCCTTCCTCGCCGCCGCCCGGCGCGCCGAAACCGGCTCGCAGGACGGTCGCGACCCCGCGCGTCCGTGACCGGGCAGGCGGCCGGGCGGCCCGCCCAGGCCTGTCAGGCGCGGCAATGTCATTGTGATACCGGAATTGTCCGTGAAGCATTTCAGGACGCCGCCAATGTGTGCGGCGACGCGACACGGACCCGTGCCGAAATACCGTCGGTCCATGACCGTAATTAGCACACGCGTGTTTCAGCAGGGTGTCGGCTGGAGCGGAAACGACCACGCCGCATACGAGACATCGGCTGCCGCGACGCCCGAGCCGTCCGGGCGCGTCCCGTAACGAGCGGCGGGCTCGACACGGCGGCCGGTACGCAGGCGTCACGGGAGCCCTCGCCCGGTCGCCGGCCGGAGCGCCCATGTCCGAAAGATCGGTCAACCCACCACGAAAGGCCCCGCCGCTTCCGTCGGCGCCGTAAACCACCCATTTACGGACGCCAAAATGTAACCACCTTTGACCGAAGCGGGACGACATCATGCCAGGGTCACAAACCGATTGATCGGCGTCGTATAGTAACTGTCCCGGAACGGGTGGGGAGCCGGAAGGGGTGGGGCATGAGGGGGATCCCGGCCGTGTCCTTGGTCATCGGAATCGCTTCCTCGCCGGCCGAACGCCGGCAGCTCGCGCGACTGCTCGGCGGGACGGAGGCGTTTCTGATCGTCTCGAGCGTCGACCAGGCACGGGAGTTCCTCGACCTGGTGGAGACCCCGCCGCCAGGGGCAGTGGCCCCAGCCGTCCAGACCGTGGTCGCGGCGGCCGCCGGCGGCACCACTGTGCCGCCACCCGACCTCAGCGTCGATTCCGACCGGCGGGTGCTGCGCTGGCAGGACCGCGAGATCGAGCTGACCCGCCTGGAGCACGATCTCCTGCTGTGCCTGGTGGGCGCGCCCGGGCAGGTCTGGACGTACGAGCGGCTGCACCTCAAGGTCTGGGGCAACGAGCACCTCGGCCGCGGCTCCGACATGCATTCGGTCGTGCGGAGGGTGCGGCGCAAGCTGGCCGGGCTGAACGCCTCGGCGACGATCCACGCCGTCCGCGGGGTCGGCTTCCGCCTCGCCCCGGCCTGACCACGATCCGCCGCCGCCGAGCGAGCCCGGAGACGCTGCCGGGCGGCGCCACGCACCGCTCGCAGCCCTCGGAACGCGTACCGCTAGCAGCCCTCGGACGCGCACTCCTGTGGGCGTCGTGGTCACCGCGATGGCCGCGCACGCGCGTTCGAACGCGCACCGCCCGCAGCCCTCGAAACTGATCCGGCCCGCCTGGTCGATGACCAGGCGGGCCGGACTGTCAGCTAGCGGTCAACTGTCAACAACGGATGGGGGACAGAGCGAAGTCCTCCACCGTCGGGGTGGTGGTGTTGATCCTCGTCTGACGGGTCTGGGGCTTCCAGCCGTCCTTGGCGACGATCATCGTCATGGGGTTGTTCCGACGGTCCATCCAGTAGGCGTACTTGCCCTCGGCGTCGGTGGCGAACGTCCAGGACATCGCCCACGAGTCGATCTGGACGACGGCACCGGCAAGCGGCGAGCTGGCACCCTGGCAGCTCGTCCCGGTGACCGTACCCATCAGCTTGCCCCAGGTGGTCGGGGGCTTCACGTTCATCGTCACGGCCACCGGCTCCACCGTGTACGGCGTGTTCTCCTTGATGGCGACCGAACCGGAGTAGGTGCCCGGCTGGTCGACGTTCGCCGTCATCCCGACGGTGACCGTGACCTGCTCGCCCGGTGCCAGCGTGACCGCCGTCTTGTCGATCGTCATCCAGCTGACGTCGGCGCCACCCTCGGCGCACTCCTCGAACCCGGGCAGTGCCTCGCTGTCGGGCGTGGCGTTGAAGCTGCCGGAGGAGCCACCGACCTTGTAGAAGCCGCACGCCGCGGCGCCGCGGTACCGCGGCGTGTTGGCGTTCGGCAGGTTGGACCACGAGTCGGTGGCCGGGTCGTAGGCGAAGCCGGCGTTCGTGATGGCCCCGCCCTGCACACCGCCGACGACCAGGAGCTTGCCGCTGGCGACAGCGAACGAGCTGGCCCAGCTGTCGACCGGCGCGTCGGCGATCGGGGTCCAGGTGTTGGCCCCCGGGTCGAAGGCGTAGCTGGACTTCAGCACGGCGGAGCCGTCGTTGCCACCGGTGCAGTAGACGACGCCGTCGACCCCGCCGCAGGAGGCGAAGGCCACCGCCTTCGGGTAGTCGGGCAGCGTCTCCCAGCTGTCGCTGCCCGGGTCGTACCGGACCACGTCGTTCGACATCGGCGTGCAGGACGACGTGGTGCAGCCACCGATGGCGTACAGCTTGCCGCCGACGACCGCCTGCCCGGCCGCGGAGCGCGGCGCGGGGTTGTCGGCCTTCTCCGTCCAGGTGTTGGCCGCCGGGTCGTACGACCAGGTGGTGCCGTCCGGGCCGGACGCCGCCCAGCCACCGGTCGCGATGATCTTCCCGTCCACGACGCCCACCGTCATGGCGTTGCGGGCGCCGGGAAGATCCGCGATCGGCGCCCAGGTCTGCGCGATCGGGTCGTAGACGAAGTTCTTCGTCGTGGACGCCGACCCGTTGGTGCCGGCGATCGAGTACACCTTGCCGTCCAGGTTCACCACCCGGTTGTCCATCACGTTCGCCGGGTAGTCGGCGATGTCGGTCCAGGGCGCGGCCTGCGGCCCGACCGCGGCCGAGGCCACCGTCGCCGCCTTGCCGGTAGCCGCCGCGGCGAACGACGTCGGGGCGGTGAGCCGCTGCTCCGGCGCGCCGGTGGAGCCGAGCACCTGCTGTTTGCTGATCCGGGAGCCGTCGGCGCGCAGGAGGGTGAACCCGCCGTCGCGCTCGCTGAACTCCACGTCGACCGGGGCCCCGCCGGTGTTGGTCACCGTGAACGGCTTGTTGACCGTGCCGGTCGGCATCTGGACCGTTCCGCTCACCGCAGCCGGCGTGACCGACAGGCGGCCGGCCGCCAGCTGGAAGTTCGCGGCGGTCGCCCAGTCCTCCTGGACGTCGACCTGCTTGCCCTGGCTGACGTAGTTGCCGGCCTTCGCGGTGAACTTGTGGTTGCCCGTCAGCGACGAGAACAGCCAGTAGAAGCCGTCCGCCAGCCCGGCGTCGTCGGGCGTCGCCACGGTGGTGGCCTTCTCCGCCGGCCGCTCGTCGCTGGTGACGGTGGCACCGTTGACGTAGCCGTTGGTGTTCTTGTCACGGACGTGACCGAGCACCAGGCCGCCGTTGGTCGGCTCGCAGACGACCTGGCTGCCGATCAGCACGTTGTCGACCTGCCACCACCACTCGTACGAGGCGTCGTAGTAGTGGAACCGGACCCGGGTCTGCGCCTGGCCGGCAGCCTGCGGGATCGGGACCTCGGTCACCCGCGGCCCGCGGACATCGGCCGCCTGCCGGAGCACGTTCGTCCAGGTGGTGCCGCCGTCGACGCTGAGGTCGACATCGGCTCGGTCGCTGCCCAACCAGTTGTAGTCCTGGTTGAACCGGATCACCGGAGCCGCGACGTCGGTCAGGTCGACGACCGGGCTGACGAGCGACGTGTCCTGCCGCCCACCGGAGCCGTACTCGTCACTGTCGACGATCGCGAAGTTGCCGGTGCCGCCGGTCAGGTTGCGGCGGCCGCCCTCGTCGGTGAACTTCCAGACCTGACCGGTGTTCGCGTGGTCCACCACGGACCAGCCGGCCGGCACGGTGGCGCCGTCGAACGTCTCGTACTCGCCGTCGGAGCCGAACCGGTAGCCGGGCGCCGTGGTGCAGGAGTTGGTCTCCACCGGCACGGCGACGTTGGCGATGACGTTGCCGCCGCCGACCACGACCTCCTTGGTGACGGTCTGGTAGCCCGGGTACTGCGACTCGACCTTGAGGTTGTACGTGGCCGAGGCCGGGAGCTTGATGCTGTATCGGCCGTTGACCGGCGTGGTGTAGTCGGACACACCGGACGGACCCTCGACGGTCACCTTGGCGTAGAGCGGCCAGCCATGGCCCGACCCGTCGGTGACCGAGCCGCTGACGGTGACGCTGGGCACCGCCGTCAACGCGACGTTGATCGTCGTGGTCGCGTCGCGGTTGACGGTCGCCGGCGTCGTCTTGCCCTGGTAGCCGAACGCCGTCACGGCGACCTGGTAGTCACCGACCGGGAGCAGCGACGAGTACGTCCCGTTGGCAGCGGTGGTCAGCTCGCGGTTCGCCGCGCCCGTCAGGGCCACCGTGGCACCCGCGATCGGGTCGCCGGTGGTCGCGTCCGTGACCGTGCCGGCCAGGGTGCCGGTGTCGCCGATCGGGGCCGCGTTGAGCAGCGCGAGCGCGTCCAGCCGGCCCTCGCCGTACACGTTGTTGTCGTCGGTGGTGCCACCGCACTGGGTGTCGGCCTTGTCGACCGCCGCGTTGTCCAGCAGCGCGCGGGTCGGGTTGACCTCGCCGACCAGCGCCGGTGCCGCGGACCACAACAGCGCGATCGCGCCCGCGAGGTGCGGGGCGGCCATCGAGGTGCCGTTGTAGCTGGCGTAGCTGCCGCCGGGAACGCTCGACCGGACGTTCACGCCGGGCGCCGCGATGTTGGGCTTGATCTCGCCGTTCTGGCCGACGCCACGCGACGAGAAACCGGCGATGTTGTTGTTGATGTCGTAGGCGCCGGCCGAGTAGTTGCTGACCAGGCTGCCCGGGGAGCCGCTGGTCTGGCACGCCGACCCGTTGTTGCCGTTGGACCAGACACCGAAGATGCCCGACGCGGTCCAGGCCAGCGTCACGTCCTCCATGAACGGTTCGTTGGAGGGGCTCGTGGTCCCCCACGAGTTGTTGATGATGTTCGGCCGCTTGCTGACGTCCGGGTTCTGGCCGTTGAGGTCGGTCGGCTCGAGCATCCACTGGCCGGAGTTGACCAGCGCGGCGTCGCTGGGGCAGCAGCCGTTCGCGGCGATCCACTTGACCTCGGGTGCCACACCGATCTGGTTCGCGCCCGCGGAGCCGGCCATCGTGCCCATGGTGTGGGTTCCGTGGCCGTTGCTGTCGCAGGGCGCCGCGGCGCAGGTCCCGGCGGCGTTGTACCAGTTGTAGTTGTGGTCGAACGTGCCGTCGCCGTTGTTGCCGCGGTAGGAGTTCACCAGCGCCGGGTGGTCGAACTGGACCCCGGTGTCGATGTTCGCCACCGTGATGCCGGCGCCCTTGACGCCGTACTGGGACCAGACGTCGTCGGCGTTGATGTTGGCGATGCCCCACTCGAGGGCGTTGACCGTCTTCTCGTCGGTGCCCTTGGTGACCTCGGGCACCTGGTAGACGACCGGGGCGTACAGGCCCTCGACCTCCGCGTGGGAGGCGATGCTCTGCGCCATCGCCAGCGAGCCGCCGCTGACCTTGATCGCGTTGGTGGCCCAGAAGGTCTCGTACTTCGCGCCCGCGCCGTCGAGCTCGGCACGAATCTTGGTCTGGCTCTCGGCGGCGGTCTTCTTCAACGCCGCCACGACCGCGGCACCGCGCTTGTCCCAGTCCTTGATCGCTGCGGCCTGGTTCAGGTCCGCCCGGTCCTTGAAGCGGATCCAGAAGTCCCCTTCGGTCTTGCCCTGGAGCTGCTTGCTGAGCTCCGGCCGGATCTTGCCGTCTGCGGAGGCTGCTCCTGTCCCGGCCAGCGCGGCCTGTGCGCCGGAGCCGTAGGCGGCCAGGCCTGTTGCGGCGAGGACCAAGGCCGCGCCGGCACTCACCAGGGATCTGGCTGTGCGTCTCGTGGATGGACGTCTGAACATGGGTGGCGCCTCCTCCAGAACGACCCAGAGTGGAACGAGCCACGGTGGAGGGTGCGGGGAACACGCCTCCCCAGGTGGATGAAGCGGAACGCACCCTCCATGGCCCCCAGGCAACCGCGCGGGTCACGCCGGCTGCCCGTCTGGACACTATGATCGACATGAAAGGACGATCAAGAACTTGCCGTAAGCAATCTGTCACTAACAGTTGGCCAGCCGTCGGGAAGCTTGCCAATTTTTGTCACGATCATGACGAAGCTGGGCAGAAACTTGCCCATCGTTTCCGGGTGGGTGCTGTGGGGGCACACGACGAAGGCACGGTGCCGGACGGGCGCGATCCGGCCGAGGAACAATTTCCACTGGTGATCGCGGTGGCACCGTCGCCGGCCGAGCGGATCCGACTCGCGGAGCGCCTCGACGGCGTTGCGCCGCTGCTGCTGGTCTCCGACCTCGACGAGTTGCGCAGGCTGATCGCGGCCCCGCAGCGGCTCCCCCCGGCGTCGTCCGGGCCGGCCCCTGCCGCCGCGCCCGAGGCCGCCGACGGCACGCTGCTGATCGACTCGGCCCGGTCCACCGCTCGCTGCCGGGATCGCGAGGTCGGCCTGACGCGACTTGAGCACGACCTGCTGATCAGCCTGACCACCGAGCCGATCCGGGTGTGGAGCTACGCCGAGTTGCACCGGACGGTCTGGCGTGACGAGGGGCTGCAGCGCAGGGCCGACGTGCAGTCGCTGGTCAAGCGGCTGCGGCGCAAGCTCGCCGGGCTCGGCACCGGCGTGACCATCGACGCGGTACGCGGCGTCGGGTTCCGGCTGACCGACCACCAGCAGCCGCGGGTCAGCGGTTCCTGATGCCTGCCTGACTTGGGCAGCCCGCATCGTGGTCCGTCACCTGCGGCCCGGCGCGAGGTGGGGTAATGCCGGGGACGGCTCCCGGCCCCGCCCTAGCGGTCCGGGCTGTCGGCGGCGGCCATGACGCGCAGCGCGTTGGGGTCCAGGCCGATCCGGATCGGGGTCTCGCCGTACGGCTCCCCGTCCACCTCCACGGGCGCCGGCCGGTCGGTCTCCAGCCAGAGTTCGCGTACGGCGAGGAACGGCTCCTCGACGAGGGTGCGGCGATGGCCGGTGGCCGCGTTGCGCGCCGTGTCCCGCAGCAGTCCGCGGCGGGTCGGGCCACCCACCGGGTACGCGACCAACAGCCGGTCGTCGGCGTCCGCGTCCGCGGTGATGGGCCGCCCCGCGTGGAAGCCGCCGTTCGCGACGTACAGCTGGTGGGTGAGGAACTCGTGCCGCCGCCCCTCGGCGCGCACGGCGGCGCGCAACGGCCGGTGCCGGGTCAGCAGCGCCAGGGCGGTCATCGGGTACGCGATCCGGCCGATGACCCGCTTGAGCCGGGGCGGCGTCCTGAGCATCACGTCGGCGGAGAGGCCGATGCCGATGTGGTTGGTGAACCGCATGTTGCCCACGAGTCCGAGGTCGACGTCGATCACCTTGCCGTCGGTGAGGACCGCGACCGCCGCGTCGAGGTCGAGCGGGATGCCCACCGTACGCGCGAAGTTGTTGGTGGTGCCCAGCGGCAGCAGGCCGAGCGCGATGTCGCGGTGGGCGAGCAGCCGCGCGGCGGTGCCGATCGTGCCGTCGCCACCGCCGGCGACCAGGAGGTCCGGCCCGAGGTCGGCGGCGGCGGCGAGGCTCTGCTCGAGTTCGGCGGGCCGGTCGACCGGGTAGGTGCCGAGCAGGGTGAAGCCGGCCGCGACCAGCCGCGACCGGGTCTCCTCGTAGAGCTGGCGGCCCCGGCGGGAGTGGGCGTTGACGACCAACACCGCCCGCCGCTCCCGCCGGATGGCCGCGCTCAGCTCCTGCTTCGTCCGCATAGGGCCCGACCCTAGCGCCGGACGGACGGCGGACGGCGCACGCCGTCCGGGTGTTCGGGTCGGCGGTGCCGTTGACACCCGCTTGATGGTGCGCGCCACCCACAGCGATGCGGGCCGGTGATCAGCGAGACGGGGGCAGGGCGGCCGGTGGGCCGAACCGGACCGGCACGCCGGGGGAATACAGCACGCTGGCCGGCGGTCCGGTCGGCGCCGGCAACCCGGCGGCGGTGACCAGCTCGTCGTCCAGGTGCAGCAGCTCGGCCCGGTGCAGCGGCCAGCGGGGATGCCAGTTCGGCAGGTGCCGTGTGCGACCGTACGCCCGGGTGTGCAACCCCCATCGGGCGGTGACGAAATGCTCCAGCGGGGTCGGCTCGGCGATCACCCCACCCACCCGGACCACCATCCGGCTCGTCGCACCGCGCGGGCCGGGCCAGCGACGCCGGCACCGGTAGGTGCAGCGGTCGCCGTCCCGGTCCAGCCGCATCGCCGACCACATGTACGGCAGCCGCAGGGTCGCCCGGGCGACCAGCACCGGGACCAGCCGGGACGCGTCGAGCGAGCGGAACACCACGGCCCGCCGGCCGGCGCCGTCGACCGAGTAGAGCCGGACGTTGGTCTCCCAGAAGCTGCCGAGGTACGGCACCCCCGGCCCGCGGCCGAGGCCCAATCCCACCATGCGGAAGCCGATCAGGCCCACATGGCTTAGCCCGTCGAGGGTGTCCGGGCGGGTGCCGGCCGGCAGCAGCGGCGCGACGAGCTCCGGAGCGACCGCCCAGTGCAGGAAGGTGAGGTCCTCCCAGCGCTGCCGCAGGATCGCTCGCGGGAACGCCTGCTCGGGCGCGCAGTCGACCGGCTCGATGTACACGTGCCCATCCTGCCCGGCGTCACCGGGTGACGCTCCCCTCCCGGGCGTGATCTCGACATTTCCGGGAAGACGGGCGCGGCAGGGTGCCGCCCCGTGCACCGGGTGCGAGGCGAGCGGACATGACCCGTGCGGGGGCAGCGGGCTGGTCGCTACGGAATTGGAGCGAGGTAGATGGCAGGGAAACCCACCATTGGCGTCCGTTCGCTGACGGACAGCCTCGGCATCGAACGGGCGAGCCAGGACCGCAGGTCCGAAAGGCTGGCGCGGCTCCTGGGCTGGGCCAGTGTCGGCCTCGGAGCAGCGGCGCTCGGCGCCCGACCGACGGTCAGCCGAATGTGCGGCATCGACGATTCGCGCACCGCCCGGACGGTGCTGCGGATCGCCGGCGTGCGGGAGTTCGGGCACGCCGCCGCGCTGCTGGTTCCGCGCCGGGCGGGGTGGGGGGCGTGGACGCGGGTCGCCGGCGACATCATGGACCTCGCCGCCAGCGGCCGGGCGCTGCGGCACCGCCAGGGTGCGCGGCGACGGCGGCTGCGCTACACGACCTGGGCGCTCGCCGGCATCACCGCTGTCGACCTCTACACCGCGGTACGGGCCACCCGTGGCCGACGGATGACGGGCGACAACCAGGTGGAGGCGTCGATCACGGTCAACCGCAGCGTCGAGGACACCTACCGGTTCTGGCACGACTTCGAGAAGCTGCCACGGTTCATGTACCACCTGCAGTCGGTGCGGGTGACCGGCAACCGGCGTTCCCGCTGGACGGCGAAGGCCCCGGCCGGCGGGAGCGTCGAGTGGGAGGCGGAGGTCGTCGACGACCGCCCCGGCGAGCTGATCAGGTGGCGCTCCGTGGCGGGGGCGCAGGTGCCCAACTCCGGATGTGTGCGGTTCAGGCCGACGGCGGGCGGACGCGGCACGGAGGTCCATGTCGAGCTGACGTACTCGGTGCCGGGCCGGCGGTTCGGCGCGATGGTGGCCAAGGTGTTCGGCGAGAGCCCGCAGCAGCAGACCTGCGACGACCTGCGGCGGTTCAAGCAGGTCATCGAGACCGGCGAGATCACGAAGTCCGACGGCAGCCCACAGGGCAGCAGCGTCCAGCAACAGCTGAAACAGCGCCCCGCCCAGCCGCTGCCGACCCGCTGACCGGTCGAGAGAAGGCAGGAAGCACATGAGAGCCACCTGTTGGGTCGCCCCGAACAAGGTATCCGTCGAAGACGTGCCCGACCCGCAGATCATCAACCCCCGGGACGCGATCGTGCGGATCACGTCGTCCGCGATCTGCGGCTCGGACCTGCACCTGCTCCAGGGATACCTCCCGGCGATGAGGAAGGGGGACGTGCTCGGCCACGAGTTCATGGGCGAGATCGTGGAACTGGGCCACGGCGTCCGGGACGGGCTGGGTGTCGGCGACCGGGTCGTGGTGGCCTTCCCGATCGCCTGTGGCAACTGCGTCGCCTGCACGAGCGGCCTCTACTCCATCTGCGAGAACTCCAACCCCAACGCGGCCACCGCCGAACTGGCGATGGGTCACTCGCCCGCGGGCGTCTTCGGCTACTCCCACCTGCTCGGTGGCTACGCCGGCGGTCAGGCGCAGTACGTGCGCGTGCCGTACGCCGACGTCGGGGCGCTCAAGGTCGAGGACGACCTCCCGGACGAGAAGGTGCTGTTCCTGTCCGACGTCCTGCCGACCGGCTACATGGCCGCCGAGATGTGCGACATCGAGCGCGGCGACGTCATCGCCATCTGGGGGGCGGGGCCGGTCGGTCAGCTCGCCGCCGCCAGCGCCTCCCTCCTCGGCGCGGAACGGGTGATCGTCATCGACCGCTTCCCGTACCGCCTCGCGATGGCGCGGGAGAAGACGGGCGCGGAGACGATCAACTACGAGGAGACCGACGTCCTCGACGCCCTGCGGGACATGACCGCCGGGCGCGGGCCCGACGCCTGCATCGACGCGGTCGGCGTGGAGGGGCATCACGCCTCGGCGGCGCTGCACGCGTACGACAAGGCCAAGCAGGCGGTCAAGATGGAGACGGACCGACCGCACGCGCTTCGGGAAGCCGTCCTGAGCTGCCGCAACGGCGGCACGATCTCGGTGGTCGGCGCGTACGGCGGCTTCATCGACAAGTTCCCGATGGGGTCGTTCATGAACCGGTCGCTGACCATGCGGTCGGGCCAGACCCACGTGCAGCGCTACATGCGGCCGCTGCTGGAACGCATCCGCAAGGGCGAGATCGACCCGAGCTTCATCATCACCCACACCATGCGGCTCGACGACACGCCCCACGGCTACGACATCTTCAAGAACAAGCAGGAGGACTGCGTGAAGGTCGTCCTCAAGCCCTGACCCTCGCGGCCGTGCCGGTCAAGGACGACGATGCTCCGGTCCTGCTCCTCGCGGCGGCCCGTCTCTCGCCGCGACACCGCCTTCGCCACCTCGATGGAGAACGGTGACCTGTCGGCCCGCATCAGGACCGGCGGCCCCTCGGCGGTCAGCTCGCCGACGCCAGCGGCCCGCCGTCGGCCAGCACGTCCCGGGCCTGGCGGGCGAGCAGGAGGTGCTCGGAGCGCCGGGCGAGCTGCTCGCCGAGGCGGGCGTGCCGCGCCGCCTCCGCCTCCCGCCCGGCCGCCCGGTGCGCCGCAGCCGCCACGCTCGCCATGATCGCGTACAGGCGTCTCATCTCATCCTCCTTCTCGCCCCGGCGTCGCTCGCCGGGGGCGGGTCATCGACGTGCGGATTCCGCGGCGACCACGGCCCGGGCCCGGGGCACCGCGGCCTGTTCCAGCCGCTCCCGGGTCGCCACCTCCCGCCGGTACGCCGCCGTCAGCTCCGCGCGGTGGCGGGCGTCCAGCTCGCGGGCGGTGGCCGCCAGGCCACCGGCCGCGCAGCGCGCCTCGGTCACCGCCGCGGCCACCTCGGCCGCCGTCCCCGGGTGACCACGGCCTCGCGCAGCGGGTCGGGGGTGTCCACCGGGTATCCCTGCTGCCGCACGCAGCGCGACCAGGGACGCAGCGCCGCCGTCCAGGCCGGGTCGGCCAGGTCGCCGTCGCGGTCGGCCGGCGGCTCGGCGAGCACCCGCCGCTGGCGCAGGTACGACAGGTCGGCGACCACCTTGCTCGACCGGTACCAGGCGGGCAGGTCGCCGTAGAGCTGCCGCTGTGCCTCGGACGTACACCCGTCGGCGCTGCGCCGGACCACGCCGCCGGACGGCACCCGGGCCTCCAGCCCTTCCGGCCGCGCACCGTTGAGCGCGGCCAGCGCCGCGACGCGACGCTCGGCGGGCAGCGCGGCGAAGTACCGCTGGTTGGGGTCGGCGCGCCGGCGCTCGTCGGTCGCCGCCACCAGGTCGGTGCCGAACCCGTGGGCCCGGGCCCAGGCGACGTCGTCGACCACGTACGGGAACGCGCGCAGCTGGTCGGCGGGGACGGGCGGCACCACCCACAGCTCGAACCCGGCCCGCCGCATGCACTCCCGGGTCAGGAGCTGCTCGGCCAGCCCCAGCACCCGGCGGTCGTCGGCACCCACCCCGCCCGGCCGGCCGGGTGACGCGGGGACCGCCGAGCCGGCCAACGGCAGCGCGACCGCGGCGACGGCCGTGGCGGCCAGGCACGCCCGCAGCCACTGCCCGAGTCGGGATCTCGGAACTCGCATGCGCCGAGCACACCAGGGCCCCGTTCCCATTCCGTACCGCCGGCGTACCGCTGACCGATGACGCTGTCGACGCCCAGCGAGTAGCCCCCCGGCGTCGCGCACCACGACATCAGTCAGCGGCGGAAGCGTCGGCAACCGCGCAGGGGTGACGGTGCGTGTAACCCACGATCGGAAAGATCATGAAGCCGTCCGACGGCTGCAGTCGACGGACCGGCTCGTCGCTCACGACCCGCGAATGGAGTGCCGATGACCCGCGACCCGTCGTCGCAACCGACCATCACTCGCCGTGCGCTGCTGGGTATGGCGGCACTCTCGCCGTTGGCCGGATGCGCGAAGGACGGGCCATCCGCTGTCGTTCCCTCCGCTCCCGCTGCCTCCGCGTCCTCTTCCGCCACTGCCGGGGCGGACAACCGGCACGACCGCCTGGTCGAGTTGGAACGGAAGTTCGACGTACGCCTGGGGATGTATGCCCTGGCCACCGGCACCGGCGCCACCGTCGCCCACCGGGCGGACGAACGGTTCGCGTTCTGCTCGACGTTCAAGGGACTGGCGGCAGCGGCGGTGTTGGCGCACAACCCGCTGTCGCATCTCGACACGGTCGTCAGGTACACCGAAGGCGACCTCATGAAGAGCGCCGTCATCACCAGGAAGCACGTCGCCACCGGGATGACGATCCGTCAACTCTGTGACGCCGCCGTCCGCTACAGCGACGGCACGGCCGGCAACCTCCTGCTCCGCGACCTCGGCGGGCCGGCTCGACTGACGGCGTACGCGCGTGGCCTCGGCGACACGGTCACGCGGATGGACCGGGTCGAGCCCGAGATCGTGTCGGCCGTCCCGGGAGACCCGCGCGACACCACGTCTCCCCGGGCGATCGGCACCGACTACCAGCGGATCGTCCTGGGTGACGCGCTGCCGGCCGACAAGCGCGCCTTCCTCCGTGACCTGCTGGAACGCAACGCCACCGGCGCCGGCGCCCGACGTGTCCGGGCCGGCGTACCGAAGGGTTGGACCGTGGCCGACAAGACCGGGACCGGCGACTACGGCACGGTCAACGACATCGCCGTCGTGTGGCCCCCGGGCGCCGCGCCACTGGTCGTTTCGATCATGTCCAGCAAGGCCACCCGGGACGCCGGGTACGACCAGGCCGTCATCGCCGAGGCGGCCGCGTACGCGGTGGCCACCCTCACCTGAGCGGTGCGTCGCCGCCGGCTGACGCCGATCGCGACCACCACGGTGACACCGACATCAGCGCCGTGCGCCCGCCCCGCCGCACCTTGTGACCAAGGTGTGAATGGTGGTTCAATTCTTGCGTGGTCTACCGGAGCACCGACCGTGTGAAAGCCCGACTGAGCGCGTCCCGGGACCGGATCATCGTCGCCGCCCTGGAGATCATGGCCGGGCACGGGTACGCCGGCTGTTCGGTCGCCGCCGTCGCCGAGCGGGCCGGCATGGCCACCGGCAGCGTCTACCGCCACTTCCCCACCAAGGCCGACCTCTTCGCCGAGGTGTTCCGCACCGCCTCGCAGCGGGAGGTGGACGCGGTCGCGCGCGCGGCAGCACTGGAGTCCACGGTCGCCGCGCAGGTGTCCGCCGTCATCGAGACGTTCTCCGGCCGCGCGCTGCAGTCCCCGCGGCTGGCGTACGCCCTGCTCGTCGAGCCGGTCGGCCCGGCGGTCGACGCCGAGCGGCTCGTCTTCCGCCGGGCGTACGCCGAACTGATCGCCGGCTACGTCGCGGCCGGCGTGGCGAGCGGTGAGCTTCCCCCGCAGGACCCGGAGCTGACCGCGACCGCTCTCGTCGGCGCCCTGGCCGAAGCGATGGTCGGCCCGCTGGCGGCCGGGGTCGCCGGCCCGAGCACCATCCCCAGCCTGATCACGTTCATCCACCGTGCGATGGGAGTATCGCCGTGACGACGCACGAGGTTCTCAACCAGGTCCCCCCGCTGGCCGGCTACGACGCGGCGGACGACCCGGCGCTGCTCGACGGGCTCGCCCGGGAGGGTGCCGGGTGGGCCACCGCGGAGCTGCACGAGCTCGGCCGGATCGGCGGCACCGAGCAGGCGATCGAGTACGGGCGGCTGGCGAACGAACACCCGCCGGTCCTGCGCACCCACGACCGCTACGGCCACCGGATCGACGAGGTGGAGTTCCACCCGGCCTGGCACGAGCTGATGTGCACCGCGGTCACGCACGGGCTGCACGCCGCGCCGTGGGCGGACGACCGGCCCGGCGCACACGTGGCCCGGGCCGCCAAGTTCTACACCTGGCGCCCCGACGCCGGGCACGGCTGCCCCATCTCCATGACGTACGCGGCGGTGCCGGCGTTGCGGCACAACCCGGAGCTGGCCGCACGGTACGAGCCGCTGCTCACCGCCGCGACGTACGACTTCGGGCTGCGCGCGCCGCTGGGCAAGCGGGGGCTGCTGGCCGGCATGTCGATGACGGAGAAGCAGGGCGGCTCGGACGTACGCGCCAACGCCACCACCGCCCGCCCGGAGCCGGACGGCACCTACCGGCTCCTCGGGCACAAGTGGTTCACCTCGGCGCCGATGTGCGACGTCTTCCTCACCCTCGCCCAGGCGCCGGGCGGGCTCACCTGCTTCCTCGTGCCGCGGGTCCTCCCGGACGGCACGCGCAACCCGATGCGGCTGATGCGCCTGAAGGACAAGCTCGGCAACCGTTCCAACGCCTCGGCGGAGGTCGAGTACGAACACGCGGTGGCCTGGCGCGTCGGTGACGAGGGCCGTGGCGTGCGCACCATCATCGACATGGTCAACCTGACCCGTCTCGACTGCGTCATCGGCGCGGCGGCCGGGATGCGCCAGGGCGTGCTCACCGCCGTCCACCACGCCACCCACCGGCAGGCCTTCGGCCGGTACCTCGCCGACCAGCCGCTGATGCGCAACGTCCTCGCCGACCTCGCGGTGGAGTCCGAGGCCGCCACCGTCCTGATGATGCGGCTCGCCGGGGCGACCGACCGCTCCGCGCGCGGTGACGCCGGCGAGACCGCGTTCAAGCGGCTCGCCCTCGCCGTCGGCAAGTACTGGGTCTGCAAGCGCTGGCCGGCGCACGCCGCCGAGGCCCTGGAATGCCTGGGCGGCAACGGCTACGTCGAGGAGTCCGGCATGCCGCGGCTGTTCCGCGAGTCGCCCCTGAACTCGATCTGGGAGGGCTCCGGCAACGTCGCCGCGCTGGACGTCCTGCGCGCCCTCGCCAAGGAACCGCAGGTCATGGAGGTATTCCAGGCCGAGGTGACCGGCGCCGCCGGCGCCGACCCGCGGCTCGACGCCGCCGTACGACAGGTGCGGGCCGACCTGGCCGACCACGGCGACCTCGAGCTGCGGGCCCGCCGCGTCGTCGAACGGCTGGCGCTGGTCCTGCAGGGCTCGCTGTTGGTGCGGCACGGCCACCCCGCCGTCGCCGACGCCTTCTGCGCCTCGCGCCTCGGCGGGGACCACGGCCACGCGTTCGGCACCCTGCCGCCCGGGGTCGACTTCGCCACGATCATCTCCCGCGCCGCACCGAAGGTGGGCTGAGGCCGCCGCGGCACTCCCCCACGATCCGGATCCGGCGCGTCACAACGGTTCGACGACCTCCGACTCGTGGGGGATGCCCCGGTCGACCACGACCGGCGGACCGTCGGGTCGACGCCACGCCCGATAGTCCCGGAAGGACATGGGGAGGCCACGCGCGGCGAACGGATCCGCGGAGTCCATGACCTGGATGTGCAGGTGCGGCTGCGTGGAGTTGCCCGAGTTGCCGCAGTCGGCCAACTCTCGGCCGGCCGCGACGGGCTCGCCCTCGCCCACCCGGATCGAGCCGGCGCGCAGGTGGGCGAGCACGACGTACGCACGACGGCCCTCCATCTCGAGAATCACGTGGTTGCCGGCGAGCGCGCCGGCGCCGCCGCGCGCCCGGGACGCCTGGGTCAGGGCGTAGGGCACCCGCGCTAGCGGCGACCGCCGCGCCACGTGGTCCGCCGCGCCGTCGTGGACCGACACCACCCTGCCGGCGGCGGGCGCGAGGACGGGCTGACCGAACGCGAAGAACCGCTCCACCGGCTCCGTGGACAACAGCGAGCGCCAGTCCCGCGTGGTCGCCGTGCGCCGGCCCCGCACCGCGACGAAGTCCATGGCGTACGTCGTGGCGAACAGGTGGGTGCCGTGGCTCGGCACGCGCCGGGCCGGGCTGTTGCGCGCGAGCCACGTGCCGCGAAACGGTAGCGTGAGCACGACGTGGTCGAGAGTGGAGATCGTTCACCTCCCGTGTCACCTGCTCGTCCCCGCCACGAACTCTACCGATGGACCGTCGTCAACGGCGTGAGCCGGGTGGGGGTGGGGGTGGGGGCCGCACTACGATCGCCGATTCGAGATCGTCGTCTTGCTTCGACCAGTCGACATCCGCATCCCACGCTCGTGACCGCGTGCCACGGTTGCTGGCCCACAGACGGCCCATGACGGCGAGGTGAGAAGGGGCGATCGTGCGTCCAGGCGGTGGGCGGTTCGTCTAGCTGCTGCCTGGCATGCTCATCACATGCCCCTTCTGCAGCCCCGCTATGAGCCGATCATGGTTCCCCCTGCCAGGCCGGGCAGATGGCGCATGTGGTTGGCAGCGCTTGTTGGCACACTGCTGCTGGTCTCCGCACTGTTCACCGTCGGCCAGGCGCTTTACCTGAACGAGAACGGCGTCACCACTCAAGCAGAGGTCGTAGACACGCGTTTGGGCGGCCGTGCTGACTTCGTGCGCGTACGGGTCGGCTCAGGACAGGAGACGAATCTCTGGGCCTGGGCGGGATCTCCAAGGGTCGGCGTGACGATACCTGTGGTTTACCTTGCAGAATCGAATTGGGCGAAGGACGCCCGTGTATTCGCGCCAGAATGGCGAATCTGGCCGAATTTGGGGTTGGGTCTCTTGTTTCTCGGTGGAGCGCTGTTGGAGCGCCGCCGCATCCCGCGCACATCCGACCGGGCGCTCAACTGACGCCAAAGCCATCATCAGCAGCTCGCTCATATATTCGCAGCATGCATGGCTGATGCCGTGCATGGGCCACGCGAGCATGCGGGCGGCGCTGGTCTACCAGCACGCGAACAGCTAGCGGGACCGCGAGATCCGGCCGGCAGGACCTCTAGGACAACCGGCAAAGCGATCACGACCAGCGTGATGTCGGCGGCGGCACGCATGAATGTCCGGGTGGCCCGGCTGCCTCCGCTGCCCTCACCATCTCCGTCCGCGCGTCAATGGAGTACGGATTTGGTGCTCGTATCCACGTAGCTGCGCTTCAACCAGTCGCGGTCGGGGTTCGGGTCCTGAATCGTGACCCAGTGAGCCTTTCCGAGTAACGGTTCGCGACTGTGCGTAGTGTTCGTTTCAGGTGGTTCGTCCGTGCTCGATGTGGAGGATGACCAGGGCTGCGGCGACGATGGCGCCGATCCGCCAGGGACACAGGCTGACGTTCCGGAG
>NZ_JBFAAF010000037.1:0-72471 GCF_040639595.1 Micromonospora sp. NPDC023814 | reverse complement strand
GCTGCGGCTCTCGGCGGCGTCGACGCGGTCGAGGCGTTCACCCCGGTCGCCCCGTTCGCCCTGGTCAGCGAGGCCGACCGGGCCGCCCTGCCGGCGGGCCTCACCGACGCCTACCCCGCGTCGCAGACCCAGCTCGGCATGCTGGTCGAACTGGCCACCAGCGGGGACCGGGCGGCCTACCACAGCGTCATCGCCCACCGGGTCAGCGACGGACGGCCGTTCTCGGCCGAGGCGCTGCGGGCCGCCGTCGCCACGGTCGTCGCCCGGCACGAGATCCTGCGTACCTCGTTCGACCTGACCGGCTACTCGGTGCCGATGCAGCTCGTGCACGTCGAGGTGACCCCGCAGGTGACCGTGGTGGACGGCCGGGACGTGCCGGCGGAACAGCAGGTGCGGCTCTTCGAGGAGTTCGTCGCGGCCGAGCGGGCCAACCGCTTCGACCTGGCCGCCGCGCCGCTGCTGCGGATCGCCGCGCACCGGGACACCGACGAGAGTTGGTGGCTGAGCTTCACCATCTGCCACGCGGTCACCGAGGGCTGGAGCACCGCGCAGCTGCGCGCCGAACTGCTCGCCGTCTACGCCGAGCTGGCCGACGGGCGGACCCCGGCCGAGGTCGAGCGTCCGCCGGTGCGGTACGCCGACTTCATCGCCGCCGAGCTGGCCTCGCTCGCCTCCGCCGAGGACCGGGACTACTGGCGGTCGGCGGTGGACGGGAGCAGTCCGTTCGCCCTGCCGGCCGGCTGGGGTGAGCCCGGCGACCCGAAGGCGACCTCGACCACCGTCGAGTTCGCCGACCTGGACGAGGCCGTGGCGCGGTTCGCCTCCGACACCGGCGTGTCGGTCAAGGCGGTGCTGCACGCCGTGCACCTAAAGGTGCTCAGCCAGCTCACCACCGAGGAGAGCTTCTACACCGGCCTGGTCTGCGACGCCCGGCCCGAGCTGCTCGGCGCCGAGCGGGTGCAGGGCATGTACCTCAACACCCTCCCGTTCGGCTACCAGCGCACCGCCCGCACCTGGCGCGACCTGGTGACCGCGGTCTTCGACCGGGAGGTCGAGCTCTGGCCGCACCGGCGGTTCCCGCTGGCGGAGATCCAGCGCGGCAGCGGGCAGCGGCTGCTGCGGGTGCTCTTCAACTACCAGGACTTCACCCGGGCCGCGGAGGGCGTGACCGCGACGGGCAGCGAGCCGGTCGTCGTCGGCAGCGCCGGCGACGGCGCGACCGAGTTCGAGCTGTCGGTCTTCGCGCACCGGGGCAGCTACGAGCTCTCCAGCCGCAGCACCGTGCTCTCCCAGGCCAACCTGGACCGGCTGGCCGGCATGTACCGGGCGGTGCTGACGGCGATGGTCGGCGACCCCGCCGGCGACGCGCAGGCGGTCTGCCTGCCCGGCGGCGAGCGGGAACGGCTGCTCGGCGTGGTCGACACCGGCGTCGAGGAACCGGTGACCGGCACCGTGGCCGAGCGGTTCCAGGCCCGGGTGGCCGCGGCACCCGACGCGGTGGCGGTGGTCGCCGGCTCCACCAGCTCGACGTACGCGCAGGTCAACGCGCGGGCCAACCGGCTCGCCGGGCACCTGCGGGCGGCCGGTGGCGGCCGGGGCACGGTGGTCGGTGTCTGCCTGGACCGGGGACCGGACCTGGTTCCCACCCTGCTCGGCGTCCTCAAGGCCGGCGCGGCGTACCTGCCGCTGGACCCGGCGCAGCCGGCCGAGCGGATCGCGTACCTGCTCGCCGACTCGGGAGCCCGGGTGGTGGTCGCCACCAGCGACCACGCCGGCGCGCTGGCCGGCTTCGACGGGGACCTGGTGCTGCTCGACCGCACCGACCTCGGCGGCTACCCGGAGACCGACCCGGTCCCGGTGAACGACGCCGACGACCCGGTCTACGTCATCTACACCTCCGGCTCGACCGGCCGCCCGAAGGGCGTCTGTGTCAGCCACGCCAACGTGCTGCGGCTGCTCGACAGCGCCCAGGAGCACTACGCCACCGACGAGACCGACGCCGTCGCGCTGTTCCACTCGTACGCCTTCGACGTCTCGGTCTGGGAGCTGTGGGGCGCGCTGCTGCACGGCAGCCGGCTGGTGGTGGTGCCCCGCGAGGTGGCCCGGGAGCCGGAAGACCTGCTCGACCTGCTGGTCGAGCAGGAAGTGACCCTGCTGGCCCAGACCCCGACGGCGTTCCGCGGCCTGGTCCGACTCGCCGCCGACGGCGACCCGCAGCTGCGGCGGCTGGCGCTGCGCGCGGTGGTCCTGGCCGGCGAACGGCTCGACTTCGCCGAGCTCACCCCGTGGGTCGACCGGCTGGGGCTGGCCCGGATCGCCCTGGTCAACATGTACGGGATCACCGAGACCACGGTCTACTCCACCTACCACCGCATCACCCGGGCCGACCTGGCCCCGGGCGTGGGCAGCCGGATCGGCCGCCCGCTGCCCGGCCTGCGGATGTACGTGCTCGACCAGCACGGGCACCCGGCGCCGCTCGGCGTGCCCGGCGAGATCCACCTGGCCGGTCACGGCGTCGCCCGGGGCTACCTGAACCAGCCGGCGCTGACCGCCCAGCGGTTCCTGCCCGACCCGTACGGCCCCGCGGGCACCCGGATGTACCGCACGGGCGACCTGGGGACGCGGCTGCCCGACGGCAGCGTGGAGTTCCTCGGCCGGCTCGACGACCAGGTGAAGCTGCGCGGCTACCGGATCGAGCTGGGCGAGGTGGAGTCGGCGCTGGTCGCGCTGCCGCAGGTCGCCGAGGCGGTGGTCGTGTTGCGCGAGGACACCCCGGGCGACCCACGACTGGTCGGCTACCTGGTCGGCGCGCCCGGGCAGCGGCCGACGGCCGGTGAGCTGCGTCCCGCGCTGGCCCGGACGCTGCCGGAGTACATGATTCCGTCGGCCTTCGTGACGCTGGACCGGCTGCCCCGCAACAACAGCGGCAAGCTGGACCGGCGGGCGCTGCCCGCGCCGGAGGCCGGCGGTCCCGGCGGCGGGCGGGACGCGGTCGGTCCGCGTACCGACCTGGAGGCACGGGTCGCCGGGATCTGGGCGCAGGTGCTGGGCCTGCCGGCGGTGGGCGTCGAGGACGGCTTCTACGAGCTGGGCGGGCACTCGATCAAGGCGCTGGTGCTGGCCAGCACGCTGCGGGCGGCCGGCTTGGACGTGTCGGTCGCGGATGTCATCGACCTGCAGACCGTCGCCCGGCTCTGCGCCGCGCTGGCCGAGCGCACCGGGCCGGTGCACGTCGAGCGCCCCGTCCGGCCCTTCGAGCTGGTCTCCCCGCCGGACCGCGCCCTGCTGCCGGCCGGCGTCGCCGACGCGTACCCGCTGTCCCAGGTGCAGCTCGGCATGCTGCTCGAGATGCTGGCGGACAACGGCTGGAACCACTACCACAACGTGGCCTCCTTCCTCGTCCGCGAGGACGACCCGGTGGACCTGCCGACGCTGCGCGACGCGGTGGAGCAGGTGGTGAACCGGCACGAGGTGCTGCGCTCCTCGGTGGAGCCGACCGGATACTCGGTGCCGATGCAGCTGGTGCACCCCGCCGTGCGGGTGCCGGTGGCACTGCGCGACCTGCGCGGGCTCGGCGAGGACGACCGGCAGGCCGAGCTGCGCCGGCTGGTCGCGGTGGAGTACGGGTCGCCGTTCGACGTCGGGCAGGCGCCGATGTTGCGGTTCGTCGCGTGCCAGGAGACCGACCGGAGCTGGCGGCTGATGCTGACGATCTGCCACGTGATCGTCGAGGGCTGGAGCCTGCACGCGCTGGTGGTGGAGATCCTGGACCGCTACCGGACGCTGCGCGCCGGTGGCCGGCCGGAGCCGGAGCCGCTGCCGGAGGTGCGGTTCGCCGACTTCGTCGCCGCGGAACGCCGCGCCCTGGAGTCCCCGGCGGACCGGCGGCACTGGCAGGACCTGGTGGACCGGTACGCCAAGTTCACCTTCCCCGCCGCGTGGCGGCCCGTGTCGCCGCCGCAGGCGCGTACCGCCCACACCGTGCGGGTGCCGTTCCACGACCTGGAGCCGGGCCTGCGCGCGCTGGCCTCCGCCGCGCGGGTCTCGCTCAAGGCGGTGCTGCACGCGGCGCACCTGACGGTGCTCGGCCAGCTCACCGACGAGCCGCGGTTCTACAGCGGTCTGGTCTGCCACACCAGGCCGGACATGGCGGGCAGCGAGCGGGTCTACGCCATGTCGCTGAACACGCTGCCGTTCCCGCACGACCGCGACGCCACCAGCTGGATCGAGCTGGTACGCCGCACGCACGCCCGGGAGGTGGAGATGTGGCCGCACCGGCGGTACCCGGCGCCGGCGATCCGGCCGGCAGTCGCCGGCACCCGCCTGGTCGATGTCTACTTCAGCTACCTCGACTTCGAGGAGGTGGTCGGCGAACGCGTCGAGGCCGGCCCCCGGTACGCCGCCGCCAGCTCGGAGTTCGCCCTGGCCGTCTCCGCGGTCGCCGGGCACCTGGCGCTCAGCAGCGACAGCGACCACCTGGACCGGGCCGAGGTCGAACGGATGGCCGCGATGTACCGGCTCGTCCTGACGGCCATGGTGGCCGACCCGGACGGCGACCCCGGCGCGGTCCGGCTGCCCGAGCGGGAACGGCACGACGTGCTGGTGGGCTGGGCCGAGGCGGCCGACGAGGGCGCGGCGGAGCGGCCGGGGCTGGTGCCCGACCTGATCCAGGCGCGGGCCGCCGCCGCGGGCGACACGGAGGCGGTCGGTGGGCTGAGCCACGCCGGGCTCGACGCGGCGGCGAACCGGCTCGGCCGGCACCTGCGGGAGCGGGGCGTCGGGCCGGAGCGGGTGGTCGGGGTGCTGCTCGACCGGGGCGTCGACCTCGTCACCACGCTGCTCGGCATCTGGAAGGCGGGCGGGGCGTACCTGCCGCTCGACCCGTCCTACCCGGCCGCCCGGATCGCGTCCATGCTGGCCGACGCCGGCGTCACCGTGGTGGTCACCAGCACCGGCTACGCCGACCGGTTCCCCGACGTGGAGCGGGTGCTGGTCGACGCCGACGCGGAGCGGATCGCCGCCCACCCCGACGAACGGCCCCCCGGCCGGACCGACCCGGACCAGCTCGCGTACGTGATCTTCACGTCCGGATCGACCGGACGGCCCAACGGCGTGCAGGTCAGCCACCGCAGCCTGGCCGGCTACCTCGACTGGGCGGTCCGCGAACTCGTCGCCGACCGGCCGGGCGGCGCGCCGCTGTTCTCCTCGGTCGCCTTCGACATGGTGGTGACCACCATCTGGGCGCCGCTGGTCGCCGGGGAGCGGCTGTGGCTGCTGCCGGCCGACGCCGGGCTGGACGAGCTCGGCCCGCGGCTGGCCGAGGCCGGGCCGTTCAGCTTCGTCAAGCTCACCCCGAGCCACCTGGACCTGCTCGCCGGGCAACTGACGCCCGAGCAGGCGGCGGCGTTGACCCCGGTGCTGGTGCTCGGCGGCGAGACGCTCACCCGGCGCACCTGCGCGCGCTGGCAGGCGCTGGCGCCGCGGACCGTGCTGCTCAACGAGTACGGGCCGACCGAGGCGACCGTGGCGGTCAGTCGGCACCCGGTCACCGGGGCGCTGCCCGGGGACGTGGCGCCGGTCGGCCGGCCGCTCGGCGGGATGCGCACCTACGTGCTGGACGCGCGGCTGCACCCCGTGCCGGTTGGCGCGGTCGGCGAGGTCTACCTCGGCGGGCCGGGCCTGGCCCGGGGGTACGCCGGCCGGCCCGACCTGACCGCCGACCGGTTCGTGCCCGACCCGTACGGGCCGGCGGGTTCCCGGCTGTACCGCACCGGCGACCGCGGTCGCTGGCTGCCGGACGGACAGCTCGACCTGCTCGGCCGGGTCGACGACCAGGTGAAGATCCGTGGGCACCGGGTGGAGCCGGGCGAGATCCGCGCGGTGCTCGTCGCGCACCCCGCCGTCCGCGACGCGGTGGTGACCGCCCGACCGGCCCCCGGCGGCGGGAACCAACTGGTCGCGTACCACGTGGGCGACGCGGACGACCTGGCCGGGCACTGTGCCCGGCGGCTGCCCGCCGCGCTGGTCCCGGCGGCCTTCGTCCCGATCGACGCCATCCCGCTGAACCCCAACGGCAAGGTGGACCTGCGGGCGCTGCCGGCCGTGCCGCTGCGCGCCTCGGTGGACCACGTCCCGCCGCAGGGCCCGACCGAGCAGGCCCTCGCCGGGATCTGGGCCGACGTGCTCGGCGTCGAGGGGATCGGCCGGCACGACCGGTTCTTCGCCCTCGGCGGGCACTCCCTGCTGGTGGTGCCCGTGGTCACCGCCGCCCGGCAGGCCGGCATCCCGCTGACCCTGCAACAGGCCATGCTGGACCGGCCGTTGGCTGACCTGGCCGCCGCCCTGCCGGTGGACCGGCCGTCGGCCCGTGCCCGCGCGGTGGCGCCGCCGCTGGCGCCGGCGCTCGCCCGGCACCGGGTGCCCGGCGCGTCGCTGGCCCTGCTCGCCGACGGCGAGCTGGTCGAGGCGCGGGCGTACGGGCTCCGGGCCGACGGCGGCGAGGCGGTGACGCCGGAGACGGTGTTCCAGGTCGGCTCGGTCAGCAAGCACGTCACGGCCGTGGGCGTCCTGGCGCTGGTGCGCCAGGGGCACCTCGACCTCGACACCGACGTGAACGGCTACCTGAAGTCCTGGCAGGTGCCCGGCGACCGGCCGGTGACCCTGCGGCACCTGCTCGGGCACAGCGCCGGGCTGAGCCCGACCGGCAGCACCGGTCATCCGCGCGGCGGCCCGGTGCCCACCCCGCTGGACCTGCTGCGGGGCGAGGCCGGCGCCACCCACCCGCCGGTGCGGGTGACCCGGGAGCCGGGCACGGCCACCGAGGAACGCAACAGCCACTACGTGGTCGTCCAGCAGCTCCTCGAGGACGTGACCGGCACCCCGTTCGCCGCGCTCCTGGCGGAACTGGTCCTCGACCCGCTGGGCATGACCGGCAGCGGGTTCGACCAGGACTTCCCGCTGCGCTGCGGGCGGCCCGTGGCGCTCGGCCACGACCGGTCGGGCCAGCCGGTCGACGGCGGATGGCAGGTGCGGGCCGACCCGGCCGCGGCCGGGCTCTGGACCACCGCGACGGACCTCGCCCGGCTCCAGCGGGAGCTGCACCTCGCCCACCGCGGCGGCCGAGCCGTCCTGCTGGATCCCGGACTGACCCGCGAGATGGTCGCCCCCGGCGTGGGCGGGGTGTGGGGGCTCGGCTGTGCGGTCGACCACCTCGACGCCGCCGAGGTGGAGGTCACCCACCGCGGCACGTCGACCGGGTACCGGGCGATCACCGTCGGCCGGATGCACGCCGGCAGTGGAGTCGTGCTGTTGACCAACGGCGACGCGGGCGACGAGGTCATCGCCCGGCTCGCCGACACCACCGAGGGATCGGAGACCCAGTGAGCACGATGACCGCACCGACCGGCGCCGGCCGTGGCGCGGAGCCGCTGGTCGGACGACGCAGCCGACACCTGGTGTCGATCAGCGACCTGTCCGACGAGGACCTGTACTCGGTCGTCGCCCGGGGAGCGAGGTTCGCCGCCGGGGAGTGCGACGCTCCGCTCGCCGGGCGGGTGGTCGGGGCGTACTTCCTCAAGACCTCGACCCGGACCCGGACCGCCTTCACCGCGGCGGCCCTGCGGCTCGGCGCGGGCGTGATCCAGTACGGGCCCCAGGACCTGCAGACGAACACCGGAGAGACCAGCGCGGACACCGGCCGGGTGCTGTCGGGCATGCTCGACGTGCTGGTGGCGCGTACCGCCGGCGACCCGGCCGAGCTGCGCGCCTGGGCAGCCCAGGACCGGATGTCGGTGGTCAACGCGATGAGCGCCGAGGAGCATCCCACCCAGGCGCTGACGGACCTGACCACGCTGCTGCGGCAGTTCGGCCGGATCGAGCGGCTGCGCCTGCTCTACGTGGGGGAGGCCAACAACACGGCCACCGCGCTCGCCCTGGCGATCACCCGGTTCCCGGGGGTGGAGGTGGAACTGCGCACCCCGCCCGGGTACGCCCTGCCGGCGCAGGTCCTGGACACCGCGACCCGACAGGCTCGGGCCTGCGGTGCGAGCATCGTCGAGCGGCACCACATGTCCGACCTGCCCGGTGACCTCGACGCCATCTACACCACCCGCTGGCAGACCACCGGCACCAGCAAGCCGGACCCGCACTGGCGCCGGGTCTTCGCCCCGTTCCGCGTGGAGCAGGACCTCTGGCGGCGCAGCCCGAACGCGGTGTTCCTGCACGACCTGCCGGCGCACCGCGGCGAGGAGGTGACCGCCGAGGTGCTCGACGGGCCCGCCAGCATCGCCTTCCAGCAGGCGGAGAACAAGCTCTACAGCGCGATGGCGGTGCTCGACTGGTGCCAGGCCCCGGCGGGCGGGCCGGCACGGTGACGGCGCCCGAGAAGCCGGGCGCCGCCGCCGGCCGGCAGCGCGCGTCGCTGACCGGCAACCGGGACTTCCTGCTGCTCTGGGTCGGCTCGGGGGTCTCCGCGCTCGGCTCCCGGGCCACCTCGATCGGCTACACCCTGCTGGTCTTCTGGTCGACCGGGTCGGCCACCGCGGCCAGCCTGGTCACCTTCGCCGCGCTGCTGCCGAACCTGGTCGCCCAACTGCCGGCCGGCGCGCTGGTCGACCAGTGGAACCGGCGTACGACGATGCTGGTCTGCACCACCGGCCGGGTCGTCGGGGTCGGCAGCGTGGCGGCGGCAGTGCTGCTCGACGCGGTGTGGCTGCCGCACCTGATGGTGGTCGCGTTCGTCGAGGCCACCCTCGGCATCTGCTACACGCTGGCGGAACGGGCGGCGGTGTGCAGCGTGGTGGGGGCCGACCGGCTCGGCGCGGCGATGGCGGCCAACGAGTCGCGGGCCAACGCGGCCAGCATCCTCGGTCAACCGACGGGCACCCTGCTCTACTCCGCGGCCCGGTTCGCGCCGTTCCTCTTCGCCACCGTGGCGCACCTGGTATCGCTGGTCACCCTGCTGTTCGTCCGGCGGGACCTGCGGGCGCCCCGGTCGGCGGCGGACCGGGCGGGCGGGCTGCTGGCGCAGATCAGGGAGGGCTTCGACTTCGTCTGGGGCAAGGTCTACCTCCGTCGGGCGCTGTGCCTCTTCGCGGCCAGCAACATCCTGTTCCAGATCCTCGGCCTCGGCCTGGTGGTGCTGGTCAAGGAGCGCGGCGGCGCGCCTTCCACGGTCGGCCTGCTGCTGGTGGTCAACAGCGTCTTCGGCATGGTGGGCGCGATGACCAGCAACGCGTATCTGCGCCGCTGGGGCATCCGGCGGATGATGATCGGCATCAACGTGGCCTGGGCGGTGCTGATGCCGCTGCTGGTGGTGGCGCCCGGACTGGTCGCGGTCAGCGCTATCCTCGCCCTGGTCAACTACGGGGCCGGGATCGGCAACGTGGCCGGGATGCTCTACCTGGTCAAGACGGCCCCCGACGAGCTGCGCGGTCGCGCCGGCTCGATCTTCACGCTGCTCGCCTCGGGCGCCAACTCCGCCGGCGCGCTGCTCGCGGGCTTCCTGTTGGACGCCGTACGCATCGAGGTGGCGCTGGCGGTCGTCGGCGCGT
Organism: Micromonospora sp. NPDC023814; assembly: GCF_040639595.1. Classification (NCBI taxonomy): domain Bacteria; kingdom Bacillati; phylum Actinomycetota; class Actinomycetes; order Micromonosporales; family Micromonosporaceae; genus Micromonospora; species Micromonospora sp. NPDC023814. The sequence goes on along the minus strand of NZ_JBFAAF010000037.1, from coordinate 62,920 downwards.
CGATGGTGGTGATCGCGGTGTTCGCGGTGCTCGCCTTCGGCACCCGGGCCGCCGCCGAGGCGGAACGGGCCGAGGCAGCGGCCGAGCGGGCGGAAGCGGAACGGGCCGAGACGGACCGCGCGGCGGCCCGGGGAGCCGAGCCGGAGCGGGCGGCGGCCGGGTCGGCCGGGACCGGCCCGCGCGCCGCCGGCTGACCCCGCGATATCGAGGAAATATGGCTGCCGCCGCCAAGCTCGCGGCAGTGGACCGACCTTCGCGTGGAGGAGACCTTCCGATGACCGAGCACGGCACCTGGCAGCCGTACGAGATCACGCCCACCAGCGCCGGCTGCGCACCCACCGTCGACGGGCTGGTCGGCCAGCTGCGCGAGCTGGACCTGACGGCGCTGCTCACCGCCGAGAAGGCGCTGGTGTTCCGGGGCTTCGGCGTCGAGCCGGGCACCCTGGACCAGGTGATGGACCTGCTACTGCCGAACCGGCTGGCCTACGTGCACGGCAACTCACCCCGGACCAAGGTCGGCCGCAACGTCTACACCTCGACGGAGTACCCGGCGCAGTACACCATCTCCATGCACAACGAGCTGTCGTACGCCGCGCACTGGCCGGCCCGGCTGCTCTTCTACTGTGAGATCGCTGCCCGCACCGGCGGCGCCACCCCGGTGGTCGACGCCCGGCTCTGGCTGGAATCCCTCGACCCGGAGGTCCGCGCCGCCTTCGCCGGTGGGGTGTGCTACCAGCAGAACCTGCACGACGGCCTGGGGCTGGGCAAGAGCTGGCAGCAGACCTTCGAGACCGAGGACCGCGCGGTGGTCGAGGAGTTCCTCGCCGGGACCGGGGCGACCTGGAAGTGGACCGCCGACGGCCTGCGGGTCAGCCAGGTGCGCCCGGCGACCACGCGGCACCCGGTGACCGGGGTGGAGGTCTGGTTCAACCAGACCGACCAGTGGCACCCGGCGGGCCTGGACGACGAGGTGGCCCGGGTGATGACCCAGGTGATGACGCAGGACGAGCTGCCCCAGTCGGTCACCTTCGCCGACGGCAGCCCGATCCCCGAGGAATACGTGTTCCAGATCCGCGACCGCGGGCTGGACGCCGCGATCGACGTCGACTGGCGGGTCGGCGACCTGCTGCTGATCGACAACGTGCTGGTGGCGCACGGCCGGCGGCCCTACACCGGGGACCGCCGCATCCTGGTGGCGATGTCGGACTGACCGGCCGGCACGGCCTGTCCGCGCGGCGTGGTCACCGCCGGACAGGCCGGCGCGGGTCGAGCCGGCCTTCGGCCGGGGGAGAGGGGGTACGCATGGGCGAGGCCGGTGCGCGCGGCCGGTGGCTGCGGGTCTTCCGCCGGGTCGAGCAGTCCGACCTGCGGCTGGTCTGCTTCCCGCACGCCGGGGGGAACGCGAACGTGTTCCAGCCCTGGGCGCGGCTGCTGGACGGCGCCACCGACCTGCTGGCGGTCTGCTACCCGGGCCGGCAGGACCGGCTGCTGGAGCCGTGCGTCGACGACATGGACGTGCTCGCCGACCGGATCATCGAGGTGCTCCTGCCGTACCTGGACCGGCCGCTGGCGTTCTTCGGTCACAGCATGGGCGCGTCGGTGGCGTACGAGGTCGCCTGGCGGCTGGAGTCCCGCCACGGCTTCGCCCCGAGCATGCTGTTCGTCTCGGGCCACGGCGCGCCGCACGTCAGCCGGGTCGAGCTGGACCCGGACCTGGCCGACGACGAGTACCTGCTGGGCCGGATCGGCGCACTCGGCGAGGTCGACCCGGTGCTGCTGCGGTCACCGAAGCTGCGCGAGCTGATCATGCCCGCGCTCCGGGCGGACCTGCGGATGCTCTACCGGTACCTGCCCCGGGATCCGGAGAAGGTGGGCACCCCGATCACCGCCTACCTGGGCACCGACGACCCGACCTGCACCACCGCGACGGTGAACGCCTGGGCCGAGCTGACCACCGGCGGCTTCGCGCTGGAGACCTTCCCCGGCGACCACTTCTACCTGGTGCCGGAGCAGGAACGCCTGCTCGCCGCGGTGACCGCGCGGCTGCGCTGACGGTCCGCCCCCGCCGGATCCCGGCCCGATCCACGACGCCCCCACCTCTGCCGGCGTACTCAGCGCAAGCTCAGAGTCACGCTGCGGTCGTCACGCCTCTAGCGTTAGGGGGACACCTTCCGGTGTGGAGTCTGGAGGATCCATGGCAACCGCTGCGAGCAACGCGTCGCCCGGCCTGGTGGCGTCACTCAACGGCAGGTTCCACCGCACGGCGCTCACCCTGTACATGGCGGTGGTCGTCGCACACTGGGCGGAGCACCTGGTGCAGGCGTACCAGATCTGGGTGCTCGGCTGGCCGCGGCCGGAGGCGCGCGGCGTGCTGGGGATGCCGTTCCCCTGGCTGGTCAGTTCCGAGTGGATGCACTACGGCTACGCCATCGTGATGCTGATCGGCCTGTTCATGCTGCGGTCCGGGTTCACCGGCCGCTCCCGGGCCTGGTGGATGGTGGCCCTGGCCCTGCAGTTCTGGCACCACATCGAGCACGCGCTGCTGCTCGTGCAGGCCCAGAGCGCCTTCCGGCTGCCGGGCGCGGCCGAGCCGACCAGCCTGCTCCAGTTGATCGTGCCCCGGGTGGAGCTGCACCTGTTCTACAACTCGGTGGTCTTCCTCCCGATGCTGATCGCCATGTACCTGCACCTGCGCCCGAACGCCGCGGAGCGGGCCGCCGCGACGTGCTCCTGCGTGCACCGGGCCGGTGCGCCGACGTGGCGCCAGCCCGTGGCCGCCACCGACTGACCCGGCCGTCATGTCGAGCACGAGACGGATCTACGCCGGCGCCGCCCTCACTGTGGCGGCGCTGGTGGCCGTCCTCGCCCTCGCCGGCCGGATCGACTCGCCGTCCACCGCCGCGTCGAAGGTCGAGGTGGTCTCGCTCGAGCCGGCCGACGGCGCCGTCCTGTCGGGCGCGCCGGCCGCGGTACGGATCCGGGTCGACGGCCGGCCGGACCTCGCCGGATCCCACATCTCCGTCTACGACGCGGACCGGTCCCTGCTCAACCAGGGGGTGCTGACGGCCGTCGGCCGCGACGGCCTGGCCCAGGCGGTGCGGGTCACCGGGTCCGGTGCGGTCGCCGTCGCGTACCACGTGGTCACCGACGACGGCCGGGACGCCTCCGGCATCGCCCGGTTCACGGTGGGCGCGGCGGGCGGGGCGGCGGGCCCGCAGCCGGAGCCCCCGGCGCCGGCCCATGCCCACGGGGTCGACCCGGTCGGCGCCGCCCTGCTCGCCGTCGACGGCCTCGCGCTCCTCGCCGTGCTCGTGCTGCTCGCCAGGCGCCGCTCCCGCGCCGACCGCGACGTCGCCTGATCCCGCGACCCCGTTCCAACCCGCCCGCCCGGCGCACCCGCTCGGGCCGGGCGGGTGCTTGTCGTGCGGGGTAGCGCCTCGTCGACCACCATGCGGTCGTGCCGCCTCCGCGTGCCCCGATCGGGTGGTGTGCGCACGACGCGCCCCCTGCCGGGGCACAAATCGGACGTTAGGTAAGTCATGGCTGCTAAAGTCCTCGGCGTGCGAGCCCGACCGGCTCCGTTGGCACCACGCACCAGCAGGAAGGCCATGTGGCATGAACAAGACGTCTGACGTCGTCAGGGACACCGAGCGCGAGCTGCGCGATCACCCCAGCGGCATGAACGCCCTGGTGGTCCGGCGCAGCTACGACGCCTCACCGGAGGAGCTGTGGGACGCCATCACCGATCCCGAGCGCCTGGTGCGCTGGTTCCTGCCGATCTCCGGTGACCTGCGGGTCGGCGGGCGCTTCCAACTGGAGGGCAACGCCAGCGGCGAGATCCTGCGGTGCGAGCGGCCGAACACGATCGGCCTGACCTGGGAGTCGGGTGACGGCAACAGCGAGGTCGAGCTGCGGCTCACGCCGGCGGGGGACGCCACCGTCCTGGAGCTGGAGCACGCGCCGGTGCCGGCCGAGATCATCCCCAACGCGGCGCCGGGGGCGTGGGGCATCGGCGCCGGCTGGGAGATGAGCCTGGTCGCGCTGGACGACTACCTCGCCGGCACGCTGCCCGAGGGCCGCGCGGTCGACTGGATCGCCACGGCGGGCCCCGAGGAGATGGCGGCCGCGTCCGAGTCGGCCGAGCGGATCAGCCAGGCATGGACGGCGGTGATCGCCCAGCGACGCTGACCCCGGGCGCGGTCCCGCCGCGGGCCGCGGGGTGCGGTCGGCTCACCAGGCGACCGGCAGCGCGTACAGGCCGAAGAGGTTGCCGTCCTCCTTGAGCGGCAGGTCGTCCACGTCCACGGTCAGCCGCAGCCCGGGCAGCCGTCGGACCAGCCGGCTCAGCGCGACGTCAAGTTCCAGCCGGGCCAGGTGCTGGCCGGGGCAGATGTGGCGTCCGTAGCCGAAGGCGAGGTGGTGGCGGGCGTCGCGGTCCGGGTCGAACTCGTCCGGGCGGTCGAACGCCGTCGGGTCCCGGTTCGCGGCCTGGCCCAGCGCCACCACCCCGTCCCCGGCCCGGATGGTCACCCCACCGATCGTCACGTCGGCGGTGGCGGTGCGCGCGGTCGCCGCCTCGACGACGGTGAAGTACCGCAGCAACTCCTCGACGGCGGCGGGGAACCGGCCCGGCTCGGCGCGCAGGCGGGCGAGCCGCTCCGGATGGGTCAACAGGGCCAGCACGCTCAGTGAGATCATGTTCGACGTCGTGACGTGCCCGGCGACCAGCAGCACGAAGGCCATGCTCACCACGGCCTCGTGGTCCGGCTCGCCGGCCGCGCGCTGCGCGGCGAGCAGCCGGCTGAGCACGTCGTCACCGGGGTTCCGCTCCTTGTCGGTCACCACGCCGTCGAGGAGGTCGCGGATCTCGCGGGCGCACCGGGCCCGCTCGTCCGCGGGCGCGCCGCGACTCAGCATCCGGGTGGACCGGCGTTCGAAGAACGCGTGTTCGCCGTACGGCACGCCGAGCATCTCGCAGATCACCCGCGACGGCACCGGATAGCTGAACGACGGCACCAGGTCGGCGCTCGACCGCCCGGCCGTCATGGCGTCGAGGTGCTCGTCCACCACCCGCTCGACCAGCGGCCGTAGCTGTCGCACCCGCCGCGCGGCGAACTCGTCGACGATCTGGCGGCGGGCCGCGGTGTGCTCCGGCGGGTCCATCCAGTTCAGCGGGGGGCGGAAGTTCTCGAACGAGGCCTGCCGCTGGCTCTCCGTGGTCGGCGCGAACCGCGGGAAACCGGCCCGGCGCCGGTCCGCGCTCATCCGCGGGTCGCTGAGCACCTGCTTGACGTCGGCGTACCGGGACACCACCCAGGCCGTGTTGCCGCCGAGCATGGGCAGCCGGGCGACCGGCTGTTCGGTCCGCAGCCGGGCGTACTCGGCCGGCGGGCCGAACGGGCACCGGCGGGGCAGCGGAAACGCGTCGATCCCGGCCGCGCTCCCGGCTCCGGCCGGCCCGGCCGCCACAGCCGGCCCGGCCGCCGCCTGCTCGGACGTGACCGCCTGCTCGGACGTGACCGCCTGCTTGGGCGTGACCGGCGGCCCAGGTGGGACCGGCCGGCCGCCGTCGGGCCGGTCGTCGCGCCCGGTCACCGCAGCGCCCGCAGGCAGAGCAGGAGGCTGCGGGCCTCGATGTTGACCTGGTAGCTGAAGGCCGCCACGGCGGCCAGCTGGCGCAGGGTCAGCCAGGTGTAGTCCGGCGGTGTCGCGGTGGGGAAGTCAGTTCCCACCTCCACCACCATGTGCCGGGTCACCGCGTGGTGGAACCGCCCGCCCTCCTCCGACTGCAGCACGTCGTAGTGCACGCGCACCTCGTCGGAGAGGACCAGGTCGAGGTACTCCGGGCGGCCGTCCCGGGCCGGGCCGGCGAAGTTGTCCGGGGTGCACTGCACCGTCGGCCCCAGCTCGACGGTGTCCCGGTAGCCGGGCCGCAGGTCCGCGTGGGCGAGCACGTGCAGCACGCCGTCGATGCGTCGGACGACGAACGCCACCAGACCCGTCCCGCACGGCGCCAGCAACGGCTGGCACCACTGCGCCACCTCCCGGTTGCTGGCCCGCACCCGCCGGCCGACGATGCGGAAGAACCGGCCGGAGCGGTGGCGGATCTCGTCGTCGGTGCGGTACCAGTCCCGCACCTCGCGCAGCGGGACCTGCCGGGCGGCCAGGGTGGGACCGGCCTTGTTGGCGGTCAGCCAGTTGCGGACCTCGAGCAGCGGTCGCCACGCGCCGTCGTCGGCGAGCGAGGACTCCGCCACCGCGTGGCCGATCGTCCCGGCGTCCCCGTCCCCGTCTTCGTCGGCGACCGCGTGGCCGGGCAGGCAGGACAGCACGGTACGGGCGTCCATGTTGACCAGGTTCGGCCGGTGCAGCAGGTCGTGGATCTGGCCGAGGGTCAGCCACACGAAGTCCTCGTGCGGTGCCACCTCGTCGGCGACCTCGACGATGATGTTCCGGTTGCGCTTGCCCCGGAACCAGGAGCCCTGCTCCGACTGGAGCACGTCCACGAGGACCCGGCCGCGCCCCGGTTCCAGGAAGTACTCCACGTAGCGGGACCGGGCGCCGCGGTGCGTGCGCTGGTAGTTGCTCGGGGTGGACTGCACGGTGGGGGAGAACTGGACGCCGTTGACGTTGCCCGGCTCCATCTTGGCCTGCATGAGGAAGTGCAGCACCCCGTCGATCTCCCGGGCCAGGATGCCGAGGATCGCCCGGTCGGGCTGGTGGATGATCGGCTGCCACCACTCGCCGACCGGCCCGCGGTCGGTCCGCACGTGCAGGCCCTCGACGCTGAAGAACCGGCCGCTCTCGTGCACCAGGTCGCCGGAGCCGGGCGCGAAGTGCCAGCCGGTCAGGTCGGCGAACGGCACCCCGGTGACCTCGAACGGGTTCGCCCGCTGTCGCTGCGCGAGCCAGGCCGCCAGCCGGCCGGCCGAGCGGGGGCGGTGCCGGGCCGACCGGGCCAGCCGGCGAGCGAGGTCGTCACGGTCGACCCGCCCGGGGCCGGGTCGGGCGTCGGTGTGCGGCAGGAGCATGCTTCCTCCCTGACGGGGACGCGCTCGGCGGGACGCCGGTGGTCGGACGCCGGCCGGGTCGGGACCCGGGCGTCCGACCGGTGGGTCAGCCCCCGGCCAGCGGCGGGACGATGGCGACCGTGCTGTCGGCCCGGGCGGTCACCCGGGACCGGTCCGCCTTCTCGACGAGGTCCCCGTCGAGGTAGACGTTGTAGTAGGTCAGCGGCTCGCCCGTGTCGTCGAGCAGCCGGCGGCGGTAGACGGGGTACGTCTCGACGAACTCCCTGATGACGTCCCGCACGGTGCCCTCGCGGCACTCGAAACTCTTCTGTCCCCGGTGGGCCCAGCCGGCCGACAGCAACACCGTGACCATCGCTACCTCCCGTTGTCGTCGACGTCGGGGACCGCCGTGACGTCACGCGCACAACGGAAGCCGAGAGCGAAGTTGGACCATCCGGTCGGGTCCCCGTACAACCGTTCCGCGCACCGCACCTGGTAGCGGAAGTTCATCCAGGACCCGCCCCGGACCACCCGGAACCGCCCCATCACCAGGTGGATCGTCGGGTCGCACCGGGTGGTGGGCGAGTACAGGTGCGCCACCGTGGACGTCCACTCGTAGACGTTGCCGGTCATGTCGGCGCACCCGTCGACGCTGTCGCCGCGCGGCGAGAACGCGCCGACCGGCGTGGTCTGCGGCATCGGCCCCTGTGCGGCGTGGATGGCCCCCCACCAGGTCCGCCAGGCGTCCAGGTCGCCGAGGGCCCCGGCCGTGCGCTCCGCGGTGTTGGCGTTCCGGCTGTCCCAGGTGTCGCCCCAGGGCCAGAGCCGGTACGACGGACCGGTGGCGGCCCGCTCCCACTCCGACTCGGTGGGCAACCGCCGGCCCGCCCAGCGCGCGTACGCCTCGGCGTCGGCGAAGGAGATGTGCACGACGGGGTGGTCGTCGCGGTTGCGGACGCCGCTGCCGTACCCGGCCGGGCGGTGCCAGCAGGCGCCCTCGAGGACCTCCCAGTACTGCTCGCCGTAGACCATGCTGCCCCCGGCCCGCTCGGCGGACGTGACGTAGCCGGTGCGGGAGACGAAGGCGGCGAACTGGGCGACGGTCACCTGGTGCCGGTCGATGAGGTAGTCGGGCAGCGTGACCGGAGTCTGCGGCGTCTCGTCGGTGAACCAGTCGCGGGGGAACGCCTGGCCCTCGCTGTCCAGCCAGTCCAGCGTCCGCTCGGGCGAGCCCTGCAGGAACGTCCCGCCCGGGATGCGGACCATGTCCTCGGGGGGCGCCTCCGGCGCGGGCCGGGCGGCGTCGAGGTCGCCGATGCGCGCCATCGTGTCAGCTCCCGTCCGGCCCGGTGACCGGGGTCGGCGTGGCCTCCAGGATGCCGACGACGCTCGGCGCCGGGCAGGGCGTGACGGACTCCAGCCGGAAGCCCGCCGCCCGCAGCAGCTCGCGGAACTCCGCCACGGTGCGCTCCCGGCCGCCGTGGCAGACCATCATGTTCAGGTCGTTCATGACCACCTGCGCGACGCTCGGCGCGGTCGTGACGGTCGTCGGCATCAGCGACTCGACGAGCACCACCCGGCTGTCGGGCCGGACCGCGCGGCGGACGGTCCGCAACACCCGCACGCACTCCTCGTCGTCCCAGTCGTGCAGGATGCTCTTGAGCACGTAGGCGTCCGCGCCCGGCGGCACGGACACGAAGAAGTCACCGGCCTCCACCCCGCACCGGTCGGCGACGCCCTGCTCGGCGACGGTGCGCGCCGCGTCGGCCACGCCGTCGGGGGTGTCGAAGACCGTGCCGCGCAGGTGCGGGTGCGCCGCGAGCACCCCGGCGAGCAGGGCGCCGCTGCCGCCGCCCACGTCCACCACCGTGCGCAGGTCGCCGAAGTCGTACGCCGACAGCAGCGTGGGCACGAAGGCCCGTGAGCCCTCGGCCATGGCCGCGTTGAACGCCGCCTGCCGCTGCGGGTCCGCCATCAGGTGGTCGAAGCAGCTCCGGCCGTGCACGTGCTCCCACGCCACCTCGCCGGTGCGCACGCTGTGTTCCAGCTGCCCCCACGCGGCCCAGCTCTCCGGCCCGGACAGCAGCAGCACCAGCTCCCGCATCGACCCGGTCACGTCCGCCCGCAGCACCTCGCCCTGTTCGGTGAGGGCGAAGGTGCCCGGCGCGGGCTCGTCGAGCACCTCCAGGAAGACCAGCGCCCGCAGCAGCCGGCGCAGCGACGGGGCGTCCGCGCCGGTGGCCGCCGCGAGGTCGCCGACGTCCCGCGCGCCGTCGGCGAGCAGGTCCGGTATCCGCAGCCGGACCGCCACGTGCAGCGTCTGCGCCGTGAAGAACCCGTAGATCAGCTGTTGCATCCGGTGCCGCAGCCCGGGCCGGGCGGCGGTCGTGGTGAGTTCCATGCGTTCCTCCGGGTCGACGCGTCCGGTGGGTCAGCGGGCCGCGGCGCCGGCGACGGCTCCGTCCGGCGACGGGGCGGCGATCAGCTCGGCCAGGTGCACCGCGATCGCCGTGACGGTGGGCTGCTGCCAGAACAGCGAGGCGGGCAGCACCTGGCGGTAGGTCTTCTCCAGCCGCCGGCGCACGATGACCGTCATGACCGAGTCCATGCCCTGCTGCACCAGCGGCAGGCGCGGGTCGAGCGCTTCGGCGGCCAGCTTCATCTCGGCGGCGACCACCGCGCGCACCTCCTCGATCAGGCGCTCGCGCAGCTCCTCCGGGTCGAGGTCGGCCAGGGACTGCCGGGCCGGGCCGGTCCCGTCGGTGTCGGCGGCCGGGGCGTCGGGGACCACCGGGTAGCGCAGGCCCGTGAGTCGGGCGGCGACCGTGCCGCCCGCCCCGGAGACCGTCACGTCGACGGTGTCCTCCCGCCCACCGTCGGGGACGACGTCGACGATGGCGACGGCCGGCGGCGCGCCGGTCGTCCAGATCCGCTCGATCGCGTCGACCAGGCGCAGCCGGGGCTCGCCGGGGAACGCGGCCGGCGCGATGGACACCGCCGCGTCGATGACGGCAGCCCAGTCCTCGGCCGGCTCGGGGAAGCGGACCCGGGCCCGCAGCCCGCCGCCGCCGGTGGTGAGGCGGTCGACCCGCCACGGGAAGCCCGTCTCGGGCACGCCGACCCGGGCCAGCCGGTCCCGGACGAGCCCCGGGTCGGCGACCACTCCGCCCGGCCCCCGGGCGTCGGCGGCCCGTGCCGGCGGGGCGGCGTCGTCCCGCGTCACGCGCGCGGTGGCGTGGGTCAGCCACGGCGCGGCGTCCGCGCCGGCCGGGCGGGAGGCGAGCAGCAGCTCCCCGCCGTCGTCCACCACCTGGATCTCCTGGCGCCCGGCCGTGGCCAGCGGCACCCGCATCGACAGGTCGTGCAGGGCCACCGGCGCGCCGTCACGGGCGCCGGCGGCGAGGAAGGTGGCGGCGAGCACCGCGGCCGGCACGAGCTCCGCGCCCTGCACGGTGTGGCTGCCCGGGTACGGACGGCTGGCGTCGCTGAGCACCGTGTGCCACAGCCGCAGCTCGCTGCCGGCGACGGTGGTCGCCGTGCCGAGCAGGGTGTGCGAGCCGATGTCGTGCCCGCCGGCGGCCACCGGGGGGGTGGGCTCGCGCCACAGCTCCTGGTGCCGCCAGGCGTACCGGGGCAGGTCGGTGAGCCCGCCGCCGGGCCGCAGCGCGGCCCAGTCGACCTCGACGCCGTGGCAGTGCGCCTCCGCCACGGCGGCGAGGGCCGTACGGTGCCCGGGGGCGTGGCGGCGCAGCGTGGTCCCGACGTACCCGTCCTCGATGCCGGCGTGGTCGAGGGTCTCGCGCAGCGAGTGGGCGACGACCGGATGGGCGGAGATCTCGACGAACGTGCGGTGCCCGTCGGCCAGGGCGGCGCCGACCGCGTCGACCAGGCGGACCGGCCGGCGCAGGTTCGCCGCCCAGTACGCCCCGTCGCAGGCGGCCGTGGCGCGCGGGTCGTCGAGCACCGTCGAGTACATCGGCACGGTTCCCGCCGAGGTGCGCAGGTCGGCCGCGGCGGCCCGTAGCTCGTCGGCGAGGGCGTCCATGTGCGGGCTGTGGAAGGCCACGTCGGACTGCACCCGGCGGACCGCGATCCGGTCTGCCGGCCACTGCTCGATCACGGCGTCCACGGCGGCGATGTCGCCGGAGACCACGGTGGACGCGGGGGCGGAGGCGATCGCCGCGACCAGGTCGGCGCGGCCGGCGAGCCGCTCGGCGACGTCGGCGAACGGCAGGGTGACCATGGCCATCGCGCCCCGGCCGGCGGCCCGCCGCAGCAGGGCGGACCGGCGGCAGATCAGCCGGGCCCCGTCGGCCGGGGTCAGGATGCCCGCGGTCACGGCGGCGGCGACCTCGCCGACCGAGTGCCCGATGACGGCGGCCGGGCGGACCCCGTACGCCCGCCAGACCGCGGCCAGGCCGACGTGCATGGCGAAGGTCAGCGTCTGGATGCGGTCCACCCCGGCCAGTTCGGGGTCGGCGAGCGCCTGGCGCAGCGAGAAGCCGGCCTCCTCGGCGACGACCGGCTCGATCTCGTCGATCGCGGCGGCGAAGGCCGGTTCGTGGGCCAGCAGGTCGCGGCCCATGCCGGCCCAGTGCGAGCCGTGCCCGGAGAAGACCCAGACGGGCCGGGCGGGCCGGCCGGCCGGCGCCACTCCCGAGACCGTGTCGGGGTCCGGTTGGCCGGCGGCGAGCCGGCGCAGGGCGGCGACCACCTCGTCGCGGTCCTGCCCGGTGACCACCGCCCGGTGGGTCAGGTGGGCCCGGCGGCGCGCGAGCGTGTGGCCGACGTCGGCCAGGCCCGGCCGGTCGTCCCCGTCGAGCCGGTCGGCGAGCCGGGCGGCCTGCTGGCGCAGGGCGGCGTCGGCCCGGGCCGACACCGGGAACAGCGGCCGGGCGGCGTCGTCGGCCGCCAGCGCGTCGGTGCCGGCGGGAACGGGCGGCGCCTCCTCCAGGACGATGTGGGCGATGGTGCCGCCGTAGCCGAACCCGGAGACCGCGGCGCGGCGCGGACCGTCCCGCTCGGGCCAGGGCAGCGTGCCGGTCACCAGGCGCAGCCCGGTGCCGTCGCCGACGGCGTCGATCGGCTCGCCGCGCAGCGGGGTGCCCGGGATCTGGCCGTGGTGCAGCGCGAGGACAGCCTTCATCAGCCCGGCGACACCGGCGGCGCCCTCCAGGTGGCCGACGTTGGACTTGATCGAGCCGATGAGGCAGGGCCGGTCGCCGGGGCGGCCGGCGCCGTAGACGGCGGCCAGCGCGGTCGCCTCGACGGGGTCGCCGAGCTGGGTGCCGGTGCCGTGCGCCTCCACGTAGTCCACGCTGGCCGGGGCGACGCCCGCCCGGTCGCAGGCGCGGCGGACGACGTGCTGCTGCGCGGGGCCGGACGGGGCCATGATGCCGTCGGTGTGACCGTCCTGGTTGACCGCGCTGCCGCAGATCACCGCCAGGATCCGGTCGCCGTCTCGTTCGGCCTCGTCGAGCCGCTTGAGCACCAGCACGCCGCACCCCTCGCCGCGGCCGTACCCGTCGGCGTCGCGGTCGAAAGACTTGCTCACGCCGTCGGGGGCGAGGGTGCCGGCGGCCTGGAGGGAGGCGTTCTGCCCGGGGGCGAGCACCAGGTTCACGCCGCCGGCCAGGGCCACCGTGCTCTCCCGCAGCAGCAGGCTCTGGCAGGCCAGGTGCACCGCGACCAGCGACGCCGAGCAGGCCGTGTCGACGGCGACGCTCGGGCCGCGCAGGTCCAGCGCGTAGGAGATGCGGTTGGCCAGGGCGCAGGTGGCCGCGCCGATCCCGGTGTACGCCTCGACGGTCGGCAGGTCCTCCAGCAGCCGGTCGCCGTAGTCGGTGGTGCTGACTCCGACGAAGACGCCCGTGTCGGTGCCGGCCAGCCGGGTGGGTGGCAGGCCGGCGTGCTCCAGGGCCTCCCAGCCGACCTCGAGCAGGATCCGCTGCTGCGGGTCCATCTCGGCCGCCTCCCGGGGCGAGAGGCCGAAGAACTCCGGGTCGAAGCCCGCGACGTCGCGCAGGTAGCTGCCGGCGGTGACGGTGTCGCGCAGCACCGCCTCGTACTCGGGGCCGCGCTCCCGGTAGGCGCGCCAGCGCTGCGCCGGGATCTCCCCGGCCGTCTGGCCGCCCTTGAGCAGCAGCTCCCAGAGGGCGTCCGGGGTGTCGACGTCGCCGGGCAGCCGGCAACCGATGCCGATGACGGCCACCTGGTACGGGTTGTCGGCGGGATCGTCCCGGGTCATCGTCGTACCTCCGTTGGTCGGTTCGCGGCGCGGGCGGGGGGTCGGTCAGCGGTCGCCGTAGGGGTTGTCCAGCACGCGCAGGACGGCGGTGGTGAACTCCACGCCGGGGCCCATCGCGAGCCAGAGCACGTGGTCGCCGGCGGTGACCTCGCCGGCCCGCAGCGAGTGGTGCAGGGCGAGCAGGTGGTCGCTGGCCCCGCAGTGCCCGATCATGCGCCCGAAGTCGAAGGTGGACTTCTCCATCCCCAGCCCCAGGGGCGCCATGCAGCGCTGCTCGACCACCTCGCGGGAGTAGTTCATGAAGGAGACCTTGGCCAGGTCGGTGGTGCCGATGCCGGCCTCGGCGAGCGCCTGCTCGGCGACGGTGGTCATCGTCTCCTGCGCCTCGCCGAGCACGGCGAGCACGGGGGTCTGCTCGGTGATGTGGTAGAAGAGCCGGGCGCCGAAGTCGAGCTCCCGGCCGACGGTCATGCCGGGCGGGAACATCGGCTCGCCGCCGCGGTGCACCTCCTCGGCCTCCGGCACGGTGATGGAGCAGACCGACAGCAGCTCGGCGAAGCCGCTCTCGGTGCTCAGCACCACCGCCGAGGCGGCGTCGCCGAGGATGAAGCCGAGGTTGGTGCGCCAGCGGTCCAGCAGCGGGGTGCCGTAGTTGTCGGCGGCGACGAGCATCGCGGCCTTGCGTTCCGGCGCGGCCTTGAGGTAGCTGGCCGCGATCTCGAGCATGGTGAACATGCCGTTGCAGCCCTGCCGGATCTCGGTCGCCCGGGGCACCCCGCCGAGGAGGTAGTGCTGGAGGTAGGCGTGCGGCAGCCAGCCCTCGGGGCCCTGGTGCCAGGTGGCCGCGTAGAGCAGCAGGTCGATGTCGCCGCGGCCCAGCTCGCTCTCCTTGAGGGCGTCCTGGGCGGCGCGCAGCGCCATGTCCGGCGCGGGCAGCTCGCCGGCGATCGCGGCGCCGCCCAGCCCGTGCGTCTCGATGTCCTCCTGCGGGTACAGGCCCTGGGCGACGGCGTCCTCGACGGTGACGGTCTCAGGAAGGTAGGCCCCGATCCCACGGATGTACGTTCCGGCGGTGCGCATCGGCTTCTCTCCTCGGCGTTGGATGTAATCGAGGCAATTCGCTTTAAGATTATATAGCGCCTGACGGCCGGTCAATGGCCGTCCGTGGGGCGATGTCGAGCGTCTCGTCGCCCCGCGCCAGCCCGGACAGCAGGGAGACGAACGAGATCTTCGGGGGCATCAGCCGGTCCGGGTCCACGATGGTCTGGGCGCGCAGGTGCAGCTCGTCGCGGCCGTGCGCGCCGTCGTAGAAGAACCGGATCAGGTCGATCAGGGCGGCGAGGAAGTCCCGGTAGCGGTCCTCGTACACCTGCATGAGGTGGCGCTCCTTCTCCGGCGCGGCCAGCGCCTCGTGCACCGCCCGGGACAGGCTGAGCGCGCCGCGCATCGCCAGCGTCACGCCGGAGGACAGCAGGGGGTCGATGAAGGCGGCCGCGTCACCGACCAGCACCCAGCCCGGCCCGGAGAACTGGGTGCACGCGTACGACCAGTCCCGCGCGGTGCGGTAGACGTCGACCCGCCGCGCGCCGGCGGTGAGCCAGGAGACCTCGTTCGACTCCGCGATCTGTTTCTCCAGCAACTGCTCCGGGGGCAGGCCGGACTCGACGAACCGGTCCGACGGGGTGACGTACCCGATTCCGGTCAGGGTGGGGCTCAGCGGCGCGTACCAGAGCCAGCCGTGGGAGCTGCTCTCGACGAGCAGGTCGCCCTCGTGGTCGTCGGGGTAGCGCAGCGCCCCGGCGTAGTAGCTCCACGTCGCCATGTTGCGCAGGTCGTCGTGCCAGGAGACCAGCCCGAAGTGCCGGCCGAGCCAGCGCTGCTGCCCCGACGCGTCGACCACGATCGCGGCGCGGGCGTCGATCGGGTCGGCCTCTCCCCGGAACTGGTAGCTGACGCCGGCGATCCGGTCGCCGTCGGTCAGCGGCCCCCGGACGGTGGCTCCCTCGACCACCACCACGCCCAGTTCCCGCGCCCGGTCCAGCAGCATCGCGTCGAACTCGGCGCGCCGGACCTGCCACGAGTAGTCGAACCGGGCGTCGCGGATCTCCCGGAACCGGAACGACCACGGGGCGGTCTGGTCGGCCCCCCACAGCAGGCTGCCGCCGTGCTTGATCTGGAAGCGCAGCTCCGCCATCCGCTCGCGCACCCCGAGCGCGTCCAGGGTGAGGGTGACGCCGCTGATCAGGGACTCGCCGATGTGGTAGCGGGGGAACTTCTCGCGCTCCAGCAGCAGGACCCGGTGGCCCTCCTGGGCGAGCAGACCGGCCGTGCTCGATCCGGCCGGGCCCCCGCCCACGACGATCACGTCGTACTCGGGTTCGGGATGGCTCATGGTCGACAATTCCTCCTGCTCGGACAGGGACGACGCGGCGCTCAACCGCCCGGCGTGAACGCGATCGGCAGGCTGGCCAGGCCCCGGAACATGGTGCGCGGCTGATAGGTCAGGCCGCCCGCGGCGCAGCCCAGCCGCAGGCCCGGCAGCCGGGTCAGGGCGCCGACCGCGGCGCGCAGCTGCGTACGGGCGAGGTAGGACCCGAGGCAGTAGCGCATCCCCGCGCCGAAGGACAGCGACGGGACCGGGTCCCGCCGGATGTCGAACTCGTCGGGCCGGTCGTACCGCCGCGGGTCCCGGTTCGCCGCGCCGGCCAGGACGACCACGACGTCGTCGCGGCGCAACTGCCGGCCGTGCAGCTCCACGTCGACGTCGAGCTGCCGGGTGTTGGACTGCACCGACGGGTCGTACCGCAGGCATTCCTCGACGGCCTGGGCCAGCAGGTCCGGCCGACGCCGGAGCAGGTCGAGCTGGTCGGGGTGGGCCAGCAGGCTCAGCACGGCGTTGCCCACCTGGCTGGCCACCGTCTCGTGGCCGGTGAAGATGAACGTGACCACCGTGCTGACGATCTCGTTGCGGCTCATCAGGCCCCGGTCGTGGGCGTCGAGCATCAGCGCCAGCAGGTCCTCGCCGCCCTCGCGCCGCCGCCTCGCGAGGGCCCGCTCCACGTAGTCGGCGAACTCGGCGATCGCCGCGTGGCCGCGATGCATGTCCTCGGCGCTGGCGCCCCGGTCCAGGGTCCGCCCCACGTCGCGCGACCACCGCCCGACCGGCTCCCAGTCGGCGGCGGGCAGGCCGAGCAGGCCGAGGACCGCACGCAGCGCCAGCGGGTACGCCAGCTCGTCGACCACGTCCATCGCGCCCCGGGCCAGGGCGGGCCGCAGCAGGTCGTCGACGGTACCGGCGATGACCGGTTCCAGCCGGCGCAGCGCGGACGGCGAGAAGGCCGGGCCGACCACCCCGCGCAGCCGGCCGTGGTCGGGCTCGTCCTGGAACAGGATGATGTCGCCGACGATCTCGGCGAGCAGCCCGGGCCCGACGAGGTCGGTCCAGAACCGGCGGATGCCGGTCCGGGCGAAGCGCTCGTCGCCGAGCACGCCGCGCACGTCGGCGAAGCGGGAGACGTACCAGACCCGGTGGGCGCCGAGGTGCACCGGGTCGTGCCGCAGCAGCCAGTGGTAGGACGGGTACGGGTCACGCCGGACGTCGGCGTCGGTGGGATCGAACGCGGTCACGGCATCGACCAGCACGAGGTGCCCCTTCCAGTGGCTCCCTCGCGCCGCCCGCCGCTGACGATGGCGGCGGGCGGCGCGACCGGCTCAACCCGAGACGCGCTCGACGATGCGCCGCACCGTCTCCGCGGGCGTGGGCAGCGCGACCATCTCCTCGCGTACCTCCCGGGCCGCGGTGCGCAGCGACTCGTCCCCGATGAGCCGGCGCAGCAGGTCCGCGTCGACCTTGTCCGACGTGCTGACCAGGCCGAGGCCGCGCCGGCTGACGGCCTCCCGGGCGGTGTGCTGGAACTGGTCGCGCGGGTCCGGGGCGAGCAGCTGCGGGATGCCGGCGTCGATGGCGGTCATCACCGTGCCGCCGCCGCCGTGGTGGACCACCGCGGTGCACGTACGCAGCAGGGTGTGCAGCGGTGTCCAGCCGACCGATCGGACGTTGCGCGGCAGCGTGCCCAGCGGGCTGATGTCGAGGTCGCCGAGGGCGAGCACGAAGTCGGCGTCCACCTCGCCGGCGGCGGCGATGATGGGCTCCACGGCGCCGATGCCGAACGCCTGGAGTTCGATGGTGCCCATGGTGATCGCCACCTCGGGCCGGGCGGGCACCGGCGGCAGCCGGTCGCCGAGGACGGCGCCGCCGCCGTACGGCACCCAGCGCATGAACCAGCCCTCGGGCTCCGCCTCCAGCAGCAGGCTCGGCGGGAACGACTCGATCGTCGCCACCGGCTCGGGAAGGCTGACCTGGTGCTTGTCCATGAGGTCGGTCAGGAAGGAGGCGATCGAGCGGTGCATGCCGCGGGTCCGCCAGGCGCTCTGGTTGCGCTGCACGGCCGGCACGCCGGCGCGGTCGGCGGCCAGCAGCCCGACGGTGGCCCCCTGCTCGTAGACCACCAGGTCGGGCCGGAAGTCGTCGGTCAGGGCGATGGTCCCGTCGACCAACGGGCGGTTCACCGCCGCGATCTGCACCCCCCACTCCTCCAGGTCGATCGCGGGACGCGTGGCGACGGTCTCGGCGAAGCGCGGGTTGTCCTTCGCCACCTGCTCGAAGACCTTGACCGCGCTGAAGTCGGGCGCCACGTCGACCACCTCCAGGCCGGCGGCGGCGGCCCGGTCGGCGTGCTCGGCGACCGCGATCAGCACGTCGTGGCCGGCCGTGCGGAAGCCCCAGGCGAGCTGGATCAGCGGGAAGAGGTGGCCGATACCGGGGGAGGAGACGAACAGCACGCGCATGTCGGAGCCCTTCTGTTCGGGGTTGCGGCGGGGGTCACCAGCCGGACTTGATCGTTTCGACGACGTGGGACCGGTCGTCCTCGGTGAGCCACCAGCCCACCGGGATGTGGACCACGCGGCCCGCCACCCGGTCCAGCCCGGGCAGGGTGGTACGGGCCGACGCGACGCAGCTGTGGGCGTCGTTGCGGCGCGACACGACGCTGGTGGCGATGCCGGCGTCGCGCAGTCGGCGCATGAAGGCGGGACGGTCGCGGACCTTCAGCGGGTACATCCAGAAGGCGGGCTCCCGGTCGTCGGCGCGCTCGGTCTGCTCGACGCCGTCGATGCCGGCCAGTTCCTTGTCGTAGAACGCGGCGTTCTCCCGGTGCCGGCGCAGCAACTCGTCGACCCGTTCCAAGTTGGACAGGCCGATCGCCCCGCCGATCTCGTTGAGGATGAACCGGTAGCCCCACTCGGCGACGTCGTAGTCGCCGGTGATCCGGTCCGACGCCCGCTCGATGCCGAGCCAGCGGCGCAGCCGGAGCCGGTCGTACAGGTCGTCGTCGGGCAGCACGACGAAGCCGCCACTGCCGGTCGTCAGGATCTTGATCGCGCCGGTGCTGTACACGCAGACGTTGCCGTGCGTGCCCAGTGGCGTGCCCCGGTAGGTGGCGCCCCACGCCTGCGCGCAGTCCTCGACGACCAGCGGGCGGCGGTCGTACCCCGCCGTGGCCCGGTCCACGACGGAGCGCAGCCGGTTGAGGTCCACCGGGTAGCCGAGCCAGTGGACCACCACGATGGCCCGGGTGGCGGGCGAGATCTTCGCGGCCAGGTCGTCGAGGTCCATGTTGAGGGTGGCCGGGTCGACGTCCACCCACCGGATGCGCAGCCCGTTGGCGAGGATGGGCCAGTTCGTGCCCTCGAAGGTCAGCGGCGTGGTGAGCACCTCCCCCGGGCCGTCGTGCTCCGGCTCGCCGGCCCCCGGCCGCGCGGCGAGGCTCAGGGCCAGGTGGAGCCCGGCCGTCCCGCAGTTGACCGAGACCACCCGGGGGTTGCCGATGCGGCTGCCCACGGCCGCCTCGTACTCGGCGACGGTCGGCCCGTGCTCCAGCCGGCCACTGCTCAGGACGGCGGAGACGCGGGTGCCGACGTCCGGAGACATGGCGACCTTGGACAGCGGGATCATGACGCCCCTCTCGCTAGTTGCCACATGATTCTCAAGTCCTCTCGGAGGGTCGTCAAGGGAGCCCTGTCGATATCGCCCGACAGGCGTTCTTCCTGATTGCGGAACTTGCAACCGGCGAGGTGAAGGGGTTGAGAAATGTATATCTTCAACGGGTCGCCGGACGTCGCGTCCGGCACCGGGTGCACGGGAGGTCCGGGGTGTCGTCGCTGCATGTCCGGCTCGGGCGGACCGGCCTGCGGGTGAGCCGGGTCGCGATCGGGACCGTCAACTTCGGCGGCCGGGTCGACGAGACCGACGCCCACCGGCTGCTCGACCACGCCGTCGCGCAGGGGATCAACCTGGTCGACACCGCCGACATCTACGGCTGGCGGGTGCACCGGGGCTGGACCGAGGAGATGATCGGGCGCTGGCTCGCCAAGGACCCGGCCCGCCGGGACGAGGTGGTCCTCGCGACCAAGGTCGGCAACCCGATGGGGGACGGCCCCAACGCCCGGGGCCTGTCGGCCCGACACGTCGTCGCGGCCTGCGAGGCGTCGCTGCGCCGGCTCCAGACCGACGCCATCGACCTCTACCAGATGCACCACGTCGACCGGGAGGTCGGCTGGGACGAGATCTGGCAGGCCATGGAGCAGCTCGTCCGGCAGGGCAAGGTCCGCTACGTCGGCTCCTCGAACTTCGCCGGCTGGGACCTGGTGAGCGCCCAGGAGGCCGCGCGCCGGCACCGGCTGCTCGGGCTGGCCAGCGAGCAGTGCGTCTACAACCTGGTCAGCCGGTACGTCGAGCTGGAGGTGCTCCCGGCCGCCGCCGCCGAGGGCATCGGGGTGCTCGTCTGGTCACCGCTGCACGGCGGGCTGCTCGCGGGCGTGCTGCGGAAGCTGGCCGACGGCACCGCGGTCAAGTCCGCGCAGGGACGGGCCGCCGAGGCGGTCGAGCGCCACCGCGCGACCCTCGCCGCGTACGAGACGTTCTGCGCCGAGGCCGGCCGGGACCCGGCGGAGGTCGGCATGGCCTGGGTGCTGCACCGGCCGGCGGTGACCGCCGCGGTCGTCGGGCCGCGTACCCCCGAACACCTGGACGGCGCCCTGCGGGCCCTGCACCGGCCGCTGTCCGCGGCCGAGCTCGCCCGGCTCGACGAGCTGTTCCCACCGCTCGGCCGGGGCGGCGCCGCCCCGGACGCCTGGATGTCCTGACCCGACCCACGCCGGCGCGCCCGGGACCCCGACCACGGACGGAGTCGACGATGGCCCACCTCCTGATCGTCAACGTCGCCAGCCACGGCCTGATCCTGCCCACCCTCACCGTGGTCACCGAGCTGGTCCGGCGCGGGCACCGGGTCAGCTACGTCACCGCCGGCGGGTTCGCCGAGCCGGTCCGCGCCGCCGGCGCGACGGTCGTCCCCTACCAGTCGGAGATCATCGACGCGGACGCCGCCGAGGTGTTCGGTTCGGACGACCTCGGCGTCCGTCCCCACCTGATGTACCTGCGCGAGAACGTCTCGGTGCTCCGGGCCACCGCCGCGGCGCTCGACGGCGACGTGCCGGACCTGGTCCTCTACGACGACTTCCCGTTCATCGCCGGGCAGTTGCTGGCCGCCCGCTGGCGACGGCCGGCCGTCCGGCTCAGCGCGGCGTTCGCGTCGAACGAGCACTACTCGTTCTCCCAGGACATGGTCACCCTGGCCGGCACGATCGACCCGCTCGACCTGCCGGTGTTCCGCGACACCCTGCGGGACCTGCTGGCCGAGCACGGTCTCTCCCGGTCGGTCGTGGAGTGCTGGAACCACGTGGAGGAGCTCAACCTGGTCTTCGTCCCGAAGGCGTTCCAGATCGCCGGCGACACCTTCGACGACCGCTTCGTCTTCGTCGGGCCGTGCTTCGACGACCGGCGGTTCCTCGGCGAGTGGAGCCGCCCGGCCGACGACCTGCCGGTGGTGCTGGTGTCGCTCGGCACCACCTTCAACGACCGGCCCGGCTTCTTCCGCGACTGCGCGCGGGCGTTCGACGGCCAGCCGTGGCACGTGGTGATGACGCTGGGCGGCCAGGTCGACCCCGCGGCTCTCGGCGACCTGCCGCCCAACGTCGAGGCGCACCGCTGGGTTCCGCACGTCAAGGTGCTCGAACAGGCGACGGTCTGCGTGACGCACGGCGGCATGGGCACCCTCATGGAGGCGCTGTACTGGGGGCGCCCGCTGGTGGTCGTGCCGCAGTCCTTCGACGTGCAGCCGATGGCCCGGCGCGTCGACCAGCTTGGCCTCGGCGCGGTGCTGCCCGGGGAGAAGGCCGACGGCGACACGCTGCTCGCCGCCGTCGGGGCCGTCGCGACCGACCCCGCACTGATCGCCCGGGTCGAGGCCATGCGGGGGCACGTCCGCCGGGCCGGCGGCGCGGCCCGGGCCGCCGACGCGGTGGAGGCGCACCTGGCCCGCGCCCGCTGACGACCGGACCCCGCGGCGCGATCCGCCACGTGGGCCCGGTCGGGGCGGGCGCTCAGCCGGCGGCGGGCACCGGACGCGCGCCCGCGGGCACGGTGCCGTCGCGGAGCTGCGCGGGACGTAGCTGCTCGGTCAGCAGGGTGCGGTACCGCGCGACGAGCGGCTCGCCGGCCGGCCGGGCGGCGAGCCACCCGCCGACCAGCCGGGCCCCCTCGATGTACGTCACCGAGTAGGCCCGCCACAGCGGGTCGGTCAGGAAGGTGGCGATCTGCTCGGCCCGGTCGCGCGGCAGCAGCAGCCACCGGTGCAGGTGCTCCACCGCGTCGTCGATCGACGCCCCCCGGTCGTGCAGCAGGATCGCCGCGTCCTGCCGGGCCGGCATCAGCTCGTTGACGAGCCCCACCATCCGCTCGACGAGTTCGCCCTCGACGGGCACCCCCTCGTCGGCCAGCACCTCGGTGGTCCACCGTCCCCAGCCGGGCCCGAGCAGCGCCGCCGCCGCGTGTTCGGCCGTGCCCTCCGCCACCAGGCACTGCGGGGTGTTGACCAGGGCGATCCGGTGCTCGTCCCAGCCCCGGGCGAGCACCAGGCCGGCCTCCTTGAGGCAGTGCTCGGTGTGGTGGCCCGGGTACGCCTCGTGGGTGGCCATCAGCGGCAGCACGGCGATGGTCCGCCCCGCCGTCTCGTTCAGCGTCACCGTGGAGCGGAAGCCGCCGTGGTACCGGTTGAACGCGTTCCACGGCCGGTCGCGTACCACCTCGATGTCGACCCGCTCGGCGTCGGGCAGGCCGAGCAGCGGCCGGGCGCGGGCGCGCAGCGCGTCGGCGACGGCCCGCACGGCGTGGCCCAGCCGCTCCGGCGGCACCACGTTGCGGGCGTAGAACGCCTCGACCTTGTCCATCAGCGGGCCGGTGCCCGGCAGCAACGCGTCGATGGCGTCGTGGGCGGCGGCGTACCGGTCCGGGTCGCCCAGCCCCACCTCGACGTCGAAGTAGGTCTCCACCTCGGCCAGGAAGCCGATCTGCTCGCCCGCCGCCCGCCGGGCCGCGCACTCCACCGCGGTCAGTTGCGCGGCGAGGAACCGCCGCCGCTCCGCGTCGAGGTCCGCGTCGCTCAGGCGGCGCAGCAGGTCGCGGGCCTGCCCGGCCAGCTCCGCCGGGTCCGGCGCCGGCTCCGCGGCGACCCGCTCGGCGAGGGCCGGGTCGCCGAACCAGCAGTCGACGTAGCCCTCGACGAGCCGGCCCATCCGCAGCCCGAGCGCGAGGTAGTCGGCGACCACCGCGTCGGCGGCGGCACCGGTCACCGGTCCACCCCGAGCCGCACGTCGGCGAGGTCGGGCAGGCCGGCGAGCGCCGGCAGGGCGGTCGCGCGCCGGACCCGGGGCCCACGCGGCGCGGCGTCCGTGGCCCGCCGGAACAGCAGGGGTACGACCGCGGCGTCGGCGAGCAGCAGCCGTTCCACCTCCTGCCACCGCGCGATGGCCTCGCGCGGGTCGGCGGCGTCCAGCGCGCGCTCGACCAGCCTGCCGACCCGGGCGTCGCGGTAGCCGCCGGGATTGCCGGGCCCCTCGCCGACCAGCGGTTGCAGGAACACCCGGGCGTTGCCGTAGGCCCAGGGCGCGGTGAACACGGCCACCGCCAGGTCCCACCGGAGGGCGGGCGCGTCGCCCGTGCCGGCGAGCAGGGCCCGGTGGTTGGCGTCGTCGAGCGCGACCAGGCGTACGTCGATACCGGCGGCGCCGAGGTCGGCCGCCCACGAGCGGGCCAGCGCCAGGTCCTCGGCCGTGTCGGGATGCACCGCGGTCAGGGTGAGCCCGTCCGGGTGCCCCGCGGCGGCGAGCCGCTCGCGCGGGTCCGCGTCGGCGTCGGGGGTCGGGTCGGCGAGCGGGTCGGGCTGCCGGTGTCCGTCGTTGCCGGGGGGCACGACGGTGTGCGCGGCGCGGACCTCGGACCACGGGTCGGCGGCCCGGGCGATGCGCACCAACGCCGCCCGGTCGACCGCCCCGGCGACGACCCGGCGCACCACGGCGTCGGCGACGGCCGGGTTGGCGGGGTCGCGCAGGTTGAACACCAGGCAGGGGTCGAGCCGGTGACCGGGCACCGGGCCGCTCGGCACGCCCCACGGCAGGTCGGCGTCGTCGGCGGCGAGCCGGTCGGTCAGTTCGCGCGGTCCGCCCGTGGCGACGCGGAACTCGACGGCGTCGAACCGCTGCCCGCGGATCGGGTCGGTCTCCGCACGCCACGCCGGGTTCGGCTCCAGCCGGATCGTGCCCCCCGGGCGCCACGACACGACGCGGTACGGGCCGTTGGCGACCAGGTGCTCGTGCAGGTCAACGCTGCCCGGCAGGTGGGCGTCGTACTCCGCCGGCGCCGGGGAGGCACCGCTCAGCGCCAGCATGTCGACGAAGTCCAACGCCGGGCGGTCCAGCTCGAAGACCACCGTCTCGTCGTCGACGGCGAAGACCCCCGGGATGTCGTGGGCGTCCTGGAAGCCGGCGAGCAGCGCGGCGGTGACCGGGCGGCCGGCGACCGCCACGGCGTACTCGTCGCAGTACCGGTCCATGCCCCGCAGGGTGCCCCGGAAGTACGCCAGCGCGGGGTGCCGGGTGAGCGGGTTGGCCAGCCGCTTGAAGCCGCGTACGACGTCGTGCGCGGTCACCGGCCGGGGGGTCGGCGTGTCCCAGAGCACCCCGGGGCGCAGGTGCACCACGTAGCTGCGGTGGCTGGCGCCCAGGCCGGCGTTGTAGGTCGACGGGACGTCGGCGGCCAGGTCGGCGACCGGCGCGAGGGCGCGCCAGTCGCCCGGGTCGGGCTCCGGACGGTAGCTGATCAGCTGCCGGGTGCACAGCCGCAGCAACTGGCGTTCGGCCGGCGACCAGGCGGCCGCCGGGTCCGCCTGGTGGACGGCGGCCGGCCCGAGCAGCCGCAGGGTGCCCCACCGCCGGGTGTCGTTCGTCGTCGTTGCACTGCGCGCCTGCGTCACGACATCTCCTCGGCGAGGCGGACCATCGTCCGTACGGTGTGGTCGATCTCTTCCCGGTTGTTGAACAGGTGGGTGGTGATGCGCGCCGCGTAGTGCTGGTGCGGTGAGCCGGGCACGTCGAACTCCGTCCAGCGGGTCCAGATCCGGTGCTCGGTCTCCAGACGCTTGACGAAGCCGATGAACTTCTTGATGTTCCAGGCGTCCTCCGGCCGCCGGAACGGGTTGAACGCGAGCAGCGGCGAGCGCAGCCGCGGGTCGGCGCCGGGGGAGTACATGGCCTCGGCGCCGAACGCGTCGATGAGCCGGCCGCGGGCGTACTCGGCGAGGTCCATGATGTACGCCTCGATGCGGTCGCGGCCGATGTCGTCCCACAGCTCGAAGGCCCGGGCCAGGGCGGCGCCCCGTGCCAGGTTGGCGCTGCCGGCGCTCTGCAGGAAGTCGCCCATGTTGTAGCTCTCCACGGCGGTGTTGGTCCGCGGCGGCGGGCTGCCCATCATCGGGTACCAGGTCGAGATGAGCGGCCAGAACGTGGGCAGCGGCAGCGGGTTGTGCTCGGGGACCACCTTGTTGCGGACGTAGATCAGGCCGGTGCCCAGCGGGCCGCACTGGAACTTCGACCCGGAGCAGGTGATGAAGTCCGCCCCGGTCGCGCGCAGGTCGATGTCGAGCATGCCGGGGATCAGCGCGCCGTCGATGACGGTGGTCAGGCCGTGCCGGTGCGCCAGCTCGCACAGCTGCCGGATCGGGAACATCGTCCCGGTGAACAGGGTGATCGCGGCGAACGAGAGCACCTTCGTCCGGGGCGTGATCGCGGCCTCGACCAGCTCGACGATCTCCTCCGCGCGCACCTCGTGACCGGAGGGTGGGGTGACGGTCCTGAGCACCACCCCGAACCGGTTGCGCAGCAGGTTGAAGTTGGACAGCACGGAGTAGCACTCGTGCGTGGTCGTCACCACCTCGTCGCCCTCGCGCAGGTCGAGGCCGTGGATGACCCGGGCGACCCCCTCGGTGGCGTTGTGGCAGATCACGATCTCGTCCCCGTCCACGCCGAACGTCTTGGCGATGGCGTCCCGATACTCGGTGAACATCGCCGGGCGGTAGACGTCGAGCAGGCCGCCGGTCCACTGCCGGGTCACCCGGTCCACGGTGTCCAGCACCTCGTACGGCATCGCGCCGACCGTCCCCGTGTTGAGGTGCACGGTCGTCGGGTCCAGGGCGAACAGCTCGCGGATGCGGGCCCAGGACGCGGTGCGCAGCGGACTCTGCGCCGGTGACGCCGACACGGTGGCCGGGCCAGGGGACTCCACGGTACGGCTCACGGTGATCCCTTCGTAGCCGACGGCAGGCCCGGAGCTCGGCGGCGTCCCGGGCCGGGAACTGCAATCACTTTCTCAAGTGGACATGGTCAGGACTATCGCGCAAGTTGCGCTCCTGGCCTCCGCTGCACCTGACAGGCACTTGACTCAGGTATAGCATTCGACACAGTGCAGCGGCAGAGTCCGCCATCACGGGCCGGAGGGGACATGGACAGGTTGCAGTCGGCGCTGGCCCTCTACGAGGAGGCGATGGGCTACACCTACGCGGCAGCCCTGCGGGCCGCCGCCACCATCGGCGTCGCCGACCACCTGGTCGACGGGCCCCGTACGCCCGCCGAGCTGGCCGCCGCGACGGGCACCGACGCGGACGCGCTCCGGCGGGTGCTGCGCCTGCTGGCGGTCCGCGACGTGGTCCGCGAGTCCGACGGCCGGTTCGCGCTCACCGACAAGGGCGCGGCGCTGCGGTCGGACTCTCCGGTGCCCGCGCGGGCCGGCATCCTCATGTTCACCGACACAATGTTCTGGACGATGAGCCACCGGGTGGCGAGCGCGCTGGGGCCGGAACGGCCCGCCTTCGCCGACATCTTCGGCAGCTCGCTGGACGCCTACTTCGACGGCGACGCCGAGGTCGAGGCGCTCTACTACGAGGGCATGGAGACGGTCAGCGCGGCGGAACACCTCATCCTCGCCCGCGCCGGCGACTTCCCCGCCACCGGCACCGTGGCGGACGTCGGCGGCGGCCGGGGCGGCTTCCTGCTCACCGTCCTGCGCGAGCACCCCGGCCTGCAGGGCGTGCTGCTGGACCGCGCGGAGGTGGTCGCCCGGCACCGGCTGGACGCCCCGGACGTGGCGGGGCGCTGGAAGGTGGTCGAGGGCGACTTCCTCCGCGAGGTGCCCCACGCCGACGTGCACGTGCTCAAGCGCATCCTGCACAACTGGGGCGACGAGGACAGCGTCCGGATCCTGACGAACTGCCGGCGGGTCATGCCCGCGCACGGCCGGGTGCTCGTGATCGACGCGGTCGTCCCCGAGGGCAACGACGCGCACCAGAGCAAGGAGATGGACTTCATGATGCTCGCCGCGCGCACCGGCCAGGAACGCACCGCCGCCGAGCTGGAGCCGCTGTTCACCGCGGCCGGGCTGCGCCTGGACCGGGTCGTCGGCACCTCGTCGGTCATGTCCGTCGCGGTCGGCGTGCCGGCCTGACCCAGGGAAGGGGCCGCAGACCCGTGCCGGACCACGACCAGCAGCCTCGCCACGGCGGGACGCTGCGCTACTACGGGCCCGGTGGCCTCGACCACCTGGACCCCGCCGCCGCCTACTACGCCTTCTCCCACCAGGTCATCCGGCTCTTCGCCCGGCAGCTGTTCAGCTACCCGACCACCGAGGACGCCGCCGCGCTGGTGCCGGTGCCCGACGTGGCCGCCGAACTGCCCACGGTGGACAACGGCGGGCTCAGCGAGGACGGCCGCACGTACACGATCCGCCTGCGCGACGGGGTCCGGTGGGACACCACGCCGCCGCGGCCGGTGACCGCCGGGGACTTCGTGCGCGGCTTCAAGCGGATGGCCAATCCGGTCGCCGGGGCCGGTGCCATCGCCTACTACACGAGCACCATCGCCGGCATGGCGGAGTTCGCCGAGGGCTACCGCGCCCGCTTCGCCGGTCGTACGCCCACCGCCGCCGAGCTGGCCGACTACCAGAACAGCCACGAGATCCGTGGCCTGTGGGCCAAGGACGACCGGACCCTGGTGATCGAGCTGCTGCGCCCCGCCAACGACATGCTCAACCTGCTGGCGATGCCGTTCGCCTCCGCCGCCCCGCGCGAGTTCGACGACCTCGTCCCGGACGGTCCGGACTTCGCGCGGCTGGTCCGCTCCAACGGGCCGTACCGCATCACCAGCTATGCCCGGGGCAGCCACCTGACCATGGACCACAACCCCGCCTGGCGGGCCGAGGCCGACCCGATCCGCCGCCGCTACGTGGACCGCATCGAGGTCCGGATGGCGAGGGTGAGCGACGAGCGGGTCCGCGCCGAGATCGAGTGCGGGGCGGCCGACCTGTCGTGGGGCGCCGCCGTGGGCAGCCCCCGCCGGCGCGCCACCGACGCCGACCGGAACCTCGGCTGGGCGTTGAACCCCTACCTGGCGTTCAACCTGCACAGCCCGCACGAGCGGGGGGCGCTGCGCAAGCGGGGTGTCCGGCTGGCGATCGCGTACGCCGTGGACAAGGCGCGGCTGGTCCGGTTCTTCGACGACATGGACATCGGCACGGTGACCCGGCCCGCGCACACGGCCATCCCGCCGGGCAACTTCGGCCACCGCGAGTACGACCCGTACCCGACGCCGGGGGACCGGGGCGACCGGGCGCGCTGCCGGGAGCTGCTCGGCGAGGCCGGGTACCCCGACGGGCTGCGGCTCACCATGATCTACCGGATCGACGCGGTGCACGGCCAGGTGGCCAAGGCGATCGCCGAGGACCTGGGCGCGGGCGGCGTCGACGTCCGGCTGGTGGAGATCGACCAGACCGACGAGTACTACCGCATCCTCCAGGACCCGGCCCGCGCGGCGGCGGGGGAGTGGGACATCACCCCGGCCGCCTGGATGCCGGACTGGTTCGGCAACAACGGGCGGTCGTACGTCCAGCCCATGTTCCAGTCCAACACCGCCGCCGGGACGGCCAACTACGGCGGCTACCACAACCCGGTCGTCGACGACCTGATCGACCGCGCGCTGTCCGCCCGGACGGAGGCCGAGGCGGAGGAGCTGTGGCACCGGGTCGACCGGCAGGTGCTCCAGGACGTGGCGATCGTGCCGATCCTGGCCTGCGAGCCGACCATCGCGCACCTGACCAGTTCCCGGGTGCGGGGCGCGATCCCGCTGCCGCACGTGGACCGCTGGTACGACGCGGCGAACCTCTGGCTGGACCCGCCCGACTGAATTCGGCCCGCGACTAATAGCAGCCTTGACTGATATAAGCGGCTCTTGTAGTTTGGCCCCGACGGAACCTCGTGATCCAGCTGCCCGAGTTCGCCTGTGACGCGACAGGAGTGAGCATGACAACCAATCCGGCCTTGGCCATCGAGACCCGCGAGCTGGTGAAGGTCTTCGGCCAGACGCGCGCGGTCGACGGACTGGACCTGGCGGTGCGGGCCGGGACGATCCACGGGGTGCTGGGCCCGAACGGGGCCGGCAAGACGACGGCCATCAAGATGCTCGCCACGCTGATGCGACCCACCTCCGGCACCGCGTCCGTGCTCGGGCACGACGTGGTCCGCGAGGCCGCCGAGGTCCGGCGCCGCATCGGCCTCACCGGCCAGACCATGTCCCTCGACGAGGACATGACCGGCATGCAGAACCTGATCCTCGCCGGCCGCCTGCAGGGTCTCAAGCACGCGTCCGCGGTCGCGCGGGCGGAGCAGCTGATGGAGGCGTTCGACCTCACCGAGGTCGGCAACAGGCTGGTGAAGACCTTCTCCGGCGGGCAGCGGCGGCGCATCGACGTGGCCGCGAGCATGGTGGTCACCCCCGAGCTGCTGTTCCTCGACGAGCCGACCACCGGCCTCGACCCGCGCAGCCGCACCGAGGTCTGGGAGATGATCCGGGCGCTGGTCCGGGACGGGGGCACCGTCCTGCTGACCACGCAGTACCTCGACGAGGCGGATCACCTCGCCGACGAGCTGACGCTCATCGACCACGGCCGCATCGTGGCCCAGGGCACCCCGCCGGAGCTGAAGGCGAGCCGCGCCGCCGGCGTGCTCGACGTCCGGCTGCGCGACCCCGAGCGCCGGGCCGACGCGGGCACCCTGCTCGCCCGGGCCGTCGGCGCCGCCGCCGACCTCGACTCGGATCCGGCGCGGCTGTCGGTGCGGGTGACCGACCCCGACCGGGCGGCGCTGGCCCTGGGCGAGCTGGCGCGGGCCGGCATCCACGTCGACGACTTCACGCTCGGCCAGCCCTCGCTCGACACGGTGTTCCTCGCCCTCACCGGTCACTCGACGCTCGACGCCAGCGAAGAAGAGGAAGCAGAGGTACGGGCATGACGACACCCAGCACCGAGGCACGGCCGCTGCCGGCCGAGATCTTCAGCCGGTCGGTGGCCGGCGCGGAACGGCCGCCCCGCCCCGGTCCGCTGTTCGCCGTCCGCACCTTCGCCTGGCGGAACCTGATCAAGCTTCGGTACGTGCAGGACCACCTGGGCACGGCGGTGGTCTTCCCGATCATCCTGACGCTGGTCTTCACCTACCTGCTCGGCGGCGCGATCGCCGGCTCGCCCCGGGAGTACCTGCAGTTCTTCCTTCCCGGCGTGATCGTCCTCTCGCTGGTGTCGTCGAGCATGATGAGCGCCCTGACGCTCAACCGGGACATCGCCACCGGCATGTTCGACCGGGTCCGCAGCACGCCCATCTGGCAGCCCGCGGTGCTGGTCGGGGCGATGACCGGCGACGCCGTCCGGTACGCCCTGACCTCGATCGTGCCGCTGTCGCTGGGCCTGCTGCTCGGCTTCCGGCCGGACGGCGGCCTGTCCGGGGTGGTGCTGGCCCTGCTCTACCTGCAACTGTTCACGTTCAGCATCGCCTGGCTGTGGATGCTGTTCGCGGTGCTGATCCCGCAGCCGACCGCCGCCGCCGGCGTGGTCAACCTCCTGCAGTTCGTGCTGCTTTTTGGCAGCAACATCCTGGCGCCGTCGCAGACGATGCCGGGCTGGCTGGAGGCGGTGGTCAAGCTGAACCCGGTCACCCACGCCGCGACCGCCACCCGCGGGCTGATGCATGGCACGGTGACCTCGGGGGAGATGGGCGCCGGCCTGCTGACCTGTGCCGTGCTCGTCGTGCTGCTCGCCCCGCCCACGATCTGGCTCTACAGCCGCAAGCAGCGCTGACACCCCTCCCCGACGGCCCCGGTGCCCCCTGCTTCCCCCGGCAGGCGCCCGGGGCCGTCGCGGCGCACCCCGGTGTTGTCCTGCTGACGCGCCTACCGGCCGACGGGGCGCGCATCCTCCCGGCGTGGGGGCGGTGCGGTCCGGGGAGCCGTCGTCACGGCCGACGGACAGACGACGGCCCCGGACGGACTCACGTCCGTCCGGGGCCGCGTCGTGGTCGGTCGAGCAGCTCCCGCCCCGGCTACGAACCGGAGTGGACCAGCGCGGCCCAGGCCTCGCCGCGCTCCTGCGAGATGCGCATCATCTCGGGGCTCGGCTCGAACTCCTCGGCCGCGTCCTCCGGGACCGGGCCGCCCGGCAGGTCGCCCCGGACGAACATGCCGAGGAAATCGAGGGCCATCTCCCAGCCGATGCCGACCTCCACGAGCATCTGCTCCGAGGTCGTCGCGTGCTCGAGCTCCAGCAGGGTGCCGTCGCCCTCCTCGCTGAGTCGCAGCTCCACCTCGCTGTCCGGCTTGCCCTCGTACACCCAGCTGATGGTGAGCCGCCGCGGCGGCTCGCAGCGCAGGATGTCGCCGCTGGCGTTGCCCTGCAGGGCGAAGTTGCCGCCCTCGCGGAGGTCGCCCTTGGGCTCGATGAACCAGCGGTTGATGCGGTTCGGGTCGGTGCAGGCGCTCCACACCTCGTCGACGGGCGCGTCGTACCGCTGCCGGATGATGATGCTGCGGGCCTCGCCGGCCGGGATGGTGCGTCGGCCGAGGGCCCGCTCCGTCGCCTGACCTGATGCCACCGGGCCGTTCACTTCTTCGCCCCTTCTTCGTCGATCTTGTTCTGGAACGACTGGAGGATCGTCGGCCAGCCCTTGTCCATGCCGTTGCGGACCCGCTTGGCGTGCTTGGTGCCCATCCGGTCGAAGTGGGTGTGCTCGACGTCCACGCGGGTCTTCTTCTGGCCGTCGGCCACGAAGGTCACGGTGAACTCGCTGGCGTTGTCCGGGTCGATCCGGCCGAAGCCGTTGAGCCGCCAGCCGATGACCAGCGTGTCCGGCGAGTCCACCTTCCGGATCAGGCCGAAGGTGTGCTCCTCGCCCTGCTCGTCGATCTCGTACCAGCGGCCGCCCTTCTTGTCGACGCCCAGTGGGGCTCCGACCTTGGTGGTGCGGAAGTTGTTCGGCCACCACTCGGGGAAGCCCTCGAGGAACATCGTGAAGGCGGTCTTGCGGTCGGCCTTGACAGTGACGCTGTGCCGGACGAACGGGTCGTAGTTCGGGGGCTTCGGCTTCTTCGCGGCGGTGCTCTTGGTGGTCGTGCTCTTCGCGGCCGGTGCGGTCTTCTCCTGAGTCATGTCTCGTCCTCACTGTCGCTGCGCGGAGGATGGGCGGGTCAGACGGGGTCCGCCCATCCGCCTCCATAAGTCGGCACGAACGTAAGTTATAGTTTATACGTAGTCCGGTCAATCGCGCGCGAGCGCCGCGGTTCCCGCCGGGCGTCGCCGTCCCGGGCCCGCGGTAGGTGTCGCCGGTCAGTCGCCCCACCGCAGGTACGCCGGCGCCGGGCGGCCCGGCAGCAGGCGCAGCGGGGCGTGGTCCAGCCCGAGCACCTCCCGCATCGCGATGTTCTCGCCGGGCCACTTCGGATTGTCGAGCTCGTCGAAGGCGACGATGCTGCCCTTGGTGAGGTAGGGCCGGATCGCCTCCAGCACGGCCTTCGTCGGCTCGTAGAGGTCGAGGTCGAAGTACGCCAGCGCGATGACGGTCTGCGGGTTCGCCGCGAGGTAGCGCGGCACCGTCTCCCGGACGTCGCCCTCGACGAGCACGCTACGCTGCGTCACGTGCCCGAAGAAGTCGCTGCACTCGTGCGCGTCCAGCACCTCTTTCAGGTACGCCGGGTAGCCCCCTGGCACGGCGAAACGGCCCTCGTACGCCGTCGGGCCGACGCGGTCGACGTCGTTGACGTCGGGGAAGCCGGTGAAGGTGTCGAAGCCGACGATGCGCCGCAGCGGGTTGTAGGGCTCGTAGACGCCACGCAGGGCGGCGAAGGTGGCGAGGTGACGGCCGAACCGGACGCCGAACTCCATGATCACGCCGGGCACGTCGAGGACCTCGCGGTAGAGCGCGTCCATGGAGAGCAGGTCGGTCATCTGGTGGCGGCGCAGGAACAGGGGGAGGTTGTTGACCAGTTCCTCCGTCGGGATGGGGGAGTTGGTCAAGAGCTTCGTCAGGCGCTGGGTGGTCTCCGTCTCCTCCGGTGAGTCGTGTACGAACGCACGCAGGTCCTGACCGTCGCCGCTGTCCATCCGCAGCCTCCATAGCGTAGATCACTTGATACTTTCAAGCGTAGTGGAGGGGTGGGGTCGGCACAATACGGTCGCACCGGCCGTGATCCTCAGGTCGTTACCCGTGTATGGGACTTGCGCAAGATGAGCCACTGTAGATCGACTTGCCGGTGTGCTAGATATGATTCAAGTAGACGGGTCGCCCTGCCAACTCCTGGAAAGGCAAGTGATCACCGTGCGTGTGCTGTTCGCCAGTCTCGGAACCCATGGCCACACCTACCCCCTGCTGCCACTGGCCACGGCCGCCCGTGCGGCGGGCCACGAGGTCACCTTCGCCACCGGCGAGGGCTTCGCGGGCACCCTGCGGAAGCTGGGCTTCGAGCCGGTCGCGACCGGGATGCCGGTCTTCGACGGGTTCCTGGCGGCGCTGCGGATCCGCTTCGACACCGACAGCCCCGAGGGGCTGACCCCCGAGCAGCTCAGCGAGCTGCCGCAGATCGTGTTCGGGCGGGTCATCCCGCAGCGCGTCTTCGACGAGCTCCAGCCGGTGATCGAGCGGCTGCGGCCCGACCTCGTGGTGCAGGAGATCAGCAACTACGGCGCCGGGCTGGCCGCCCTCAGGGCCGGCATCCCGGCCATCTGCCACGGGGTCGGCCGGGACACGCCGGACGACCTGACCCGGTCCATCGAGGAGGAGGTGCGGGGGCTGGCCCAGCGGCTCGGCCTCGACCTGCCGCCCGGGCGCATCGACGGCTTCGGCAATCCCTTCATCGACATCTTCCCGCCGTCGCTGCAGGAGCCGGAGTTCCGGGCCCGCCCGCGGCGCCACGAGCTGCGCCCGGTGCCCTTCGCCGAGCAGGGCGACCTCCCGGCCTGGGTGTCCTCGCGCGACACCGCCCGCCCGCTGGTCTACCTGACGCTGGGCACGTCCAGCGGCGGCACCGTCGAGGTGCTGCGGGCGGCGATCGACGGGCTCGCCGGCCTCGACGTCGACGTCCTGGTCGCCAGCGGCCCGTCCCTCGACGTCAGCGGCCTCGGGGAGGTGCCGGCCAACGTGCGGCTGGAGTCGTGGGTCCCGCAGGCGGCCCTGCTGCCCCACGTCGACCTGGTGGTGCACCACGGCGGCAGCGGCACGACCCTCGGCGCCCTGGGCGCCGGCGTGCCGCAGCTGTCCTTCCCGTGGGCGGGGGACTCCTTCGCCAACGCGCACGCGGTGGCGCAGGCCGGCGCCGGCGACCATCTGCTGCCCGACAACATCAGCCCCGACTCGGTGGCGGGTGCCGCGAAGCGCCTGCTGACCGACGAGAGCTACCGGACCGGGGCGCGGGCCGTGGCGGCCGAGATCGCCGCCATGCCGGGCCCCGACGAGGTCGTCCGCCTGCTGCCGGACTTCGCCTCCCGGAGCGCGGGCTGACCGGCGGTACGCCGCCGGGGCCGGCCCGTGTCGGCCCCGGCCGGCGCCCGTCCACCGGACGGGCCGACTGCCCGTGCCGCCTGGTCGCGGCTGTCCGTGGTTGCCCGTGCCGCCTGGTCGCGGCTGTCCGTGGTTGCCCGTGCCGCCTGGTCGCGGCTGTCCGTGGTTGCCCGTGCCGCCTGCCCGTACCACCTAGTCCTGGCCGTCGGCGGGCGCCCGGCGGCGCGGCCGGCGTCCCTCGGACCCGCCGGTGCGGCCCTCGCCCTGGCGGGCGCGACCGCGCGCGATCTCGGTGCCCAGGGCATCGAGGCGCTGGTTCCAGAAGCGTCGGTAGCGCTCCAGCCACCGGTCGAGCTCCTGCAGGGGGGCGGGGTCGACCGCGTAGAGCCGCCGGGTGCCCTGCGGGCGGACGGTGGCGAAGCCGTTCTCGCGCAGCACCCGCAGGTGCTGGGAGACGCCGGGCTGGGAGATGCCGAACTCGCGCTGCACGACCGCACCGACCTCACCGGCCGACAGCTCACCGTCCGCCAGCAGCTCGATGATGCGCCGGCGGACGGGATCGCCCAGGATGTCGAACGCGTGCACGGGTACGACAATATCAGACCGGGGTTATAGAAGCCGCAGGTTCGGCCGGTCGGGCCGTCGGTACCGCCGGGGCGGCTGACGGACCGGGCGGCCGCGCCGCGAGGGGGAGAGATGTTCGGACCGGAGCACGCCGAGGTGTACGAGGCCGCCTACCGCGGCCGCGGCAAGAGCTGGCACGACGAGGCGTCGGACGTGGCCGACCGGATCCTGGCCGCTCGACCCGACGCCGTCCGACTGCTCGACGTCGGGTGCGGCACGGGCGCGCACCTCGAGACCTTCGCGACCCGCTTCCGCCACGTGGAGGGTCTCGAACTGGCCCCGGCGATGCTGGCGCTAGCCCGACACCGGCTGCCCGGGGTGCGCCTGCACGCCGAGGACATGCGGGCGTTCGACCTCGGCGTCACGTTCGACGCGGTGACCTGCCTGTTCACCGCGGTCAACTTCCTCGGCACGGTGGCCGAGATGCGGGCCGCCGTGGCCACGATGTCGGCCCACCTGGCGCCGGGCGGCGTGCTGGTGCTCGAGCCGTGGTGGTTCCCAGAGCGGTTCATCGACGGGTACGTCGGCGGCGACCTGGTGCGCGAGGAGGGCCGCACGGTGGCGCGGGTGTCGCGGTCTACCCGGCAGGGGCGGGTGACGCGGATGGAGGAGCGCTGGCTCGTCGGCGACGCCGCCGGGATCCGGGAGTTCAGCCAGGTCGGCCTGCTCACCATGTTCACCCGCGAGGAGTACGACTCGGCGTTCGCGGCGGCCGGCTGCGAGTCCACGTACGTCGAGGGCTGGTTGACCGGCCGGGGCCTTTTCGTGGCGACGCGCACCGGCTCCGCCACGCCGTCAAAGGGCTGACCGCCCGGGGTCGAGCGGCTCGGAGGTCGATCTTTCCCGGCCCTTCATATAGCCGACAGGACGCTAGCTGCGGCAGCACGGCCGTGGCAGTCTGCTGTTCGCAGCGATCTATTTGTCAGTTTGTCGGAAAATGCTGGAACCGGACAGTCGTCGGCGATCTCGTGAACTGTTCACGGATTCGTCGGAATGTGTCCCGGTTCATTTTCCGTGCCTGACCGGATCGAACACGACGGCGTGCTGCGCCCGGCCGAGGACGGCGGGGGACGCCGTGCGGTCCGGCCGGCCACGGCGGACAGGCACGGCACCCCGAACCCCCGTCGCCCGCCGCCGTGGACGTGGCTCGAGACCTCTCGAGGAGCGACGTGACCGACACCGACGGACGACCGCACCGACTGCCGGCTCTCACCGGATACCGCTTCTTCCTCGCACTCACCGTGGCGCTGGTGCACGTCTTCTCGGCGTCCCAGCTCTTCGCCGACGACGCACTGCAACTCGGGCTCGGGCTGACCACGCCCCTGGCCTCCGCGGCGCTGGCCTCGTTCTTCACCCTCAGCGGCTTCGTCCTGACCTGGTCGGCGCCGCCGGGCGACACCGCCGCCCGGTTCTGGTCCCGCCGGTTCTGGAAGATCGTGCCCCTGCACATGCTCGGCTGGGCCGTCGCCGTCGGGTTCCTCGTGGCGACGACGGCGCCCTCGCCGGCCACCGGCGTCTCCGCCGACCTGGAACCCGGGCCGGCGGTGGCGAGCCTGCTGCTGGTGCAGGGCTGGGTGCCCTTCTGGGAATACCTGTCCTATCTGAACGCGCCGGCCTGGTCGATCTCCACCGAGGCGTTCTTCTACCTGCTCTTCCCGCTGCTGCTGCCGCTGGTCCAGCGGATCCCGGCGCACCGGCTGTGGCGGTGGTGCCTCACGTTCGCCGGCGCGATCCTGCTGGTGTCGGCGGTGAGCCCGCTGCTGCCGGGGGCGCCGCAGCTGAGCTTCCTGCCGTTCAACCTCAACGAGTACTGGTTCGTCTACACCTTCCCGCCGGTGCGGCTGCTGAACTTCCTGCTCGGCATGGTGCTGGCCCGGATCCTGCTGACCGGCCGGTGGCGCCGGGTGGCCCGCTGGAAGCTCGTCCTCGGCACGGTCCTCGCGTTCCTGGTCACGCCGATGCTGCCGTTCACCTTCATCTTCAGCGCCGCGCTGTTCGTGCCGCTGTTCGCCCTGATCCCCAACCTGGCGCAGGCGGACCTGGAGGACCGCGGGCGGGTGCTGCGCAGCCGGGCACTGGTCGCCCTCGGCGACGCCTCCTACGCGCTCTACATCATCCACTTCCCGATCATGTTGATCGTGCGTCATCTGGTCGGCGCGGAGCGACGCTTCGGGGCCGGTACGGGAGCCCTCATCGCGGTGGGCATCCTGCTCGTCTCGACGCTCGTCGCACTGGGCCTGCACAGGTGGTTCGAGGAGCCGCTGCGGCGCCGCTTCGCCGCCCCGCGGGCCGCCGGCCGACCTGACCTGGGCGCCGGGGCGGGGCCGGCCACGGTCCTGCCCCAGCAGGTCTGACCACCGCGCGTGTTCCTCGGCCCGGGCCCACCCCGGGCCGGGGAGCCAGCCCGGCGCCGGAACCGGCCGCCCGGGCCGTTGACGTGACGGTGTGGCCGCGGTCGCCCCCGGTGGGACGGCCGTCTCCGGACGGATCCGCCGGCCACCCGCCGGCGGCGGGCCGACGCACCGGCCCGACCTACCTGACGACCAGTCCGTCGTCGGCCTGGGCGGTCCACCACGGGTTGCGGCGGGCCCACTCGACGGTCCGGCGCAGGCCGGTCACCAGCGGTACGCGGGCCCGCCAGTCCAGCAGCGCGGCGGCCTTGCCACAGTCCGGTACGCGGCGGGGGATGTCCTGGTAGCGGGAGCCGAGCCCGGCTCCGGTGTCCGCGGTCTGGGCCGCCACCGGCACCCCGGTCACCGTGCCGGCCAGCCGGATCGCCTCGGCGACGGTGGTCTCGACGCTGCTGCCGATGTTGAAACACTCGCCGACGGCGCGCGGGTGGGCGGCGGCCAGCAGGGTCGCCTCGGCCGCCTCGTCGATCCAGGTGAAGCACCGCGTCTGGCGGCCGTCGTCGTACACCACGGGCGGAACGCCCCGCAGCAGGCGGGCGACGGTGCGGCTCAGGACGTAGGCCGGGCGCTGGCGCGGGCCGTAGACGTTGAAGTAGCGCAGGACCGTCACCGGCAGGCCCTCCTGCCGGTGGAACGCGAACGCCAGGTGCTCGGCCGCCGCCTTGCTCGTCGAGTACGACCACCGGTCCGTCGCCGTGCTGCCGAGCACCCGGTCGTCGTCCTCCCGCCACGGCACCCGCGGGTTGCGCCCGTACACCTCGCTCGTGCTGGACACCACGACCCGGGCGCCGGCGCGCAGCGCGGCCCGCAACGCGTTCCGGGTGCCGTCCACGTTGATCTCGACCACGTCCAGCGGCCGACTGAGGTACCGGTCGACGCCGACGACCGCCGCGAGGTGGTAGACCTCGTCCACCCCGGCGGCGGCAGCCGCCAGCCCGTCGGCGTCCCGGACGTCGCCGCGAACGTGCCGGATCGCGCCCGGCGGGTGCTCCAGGTCGGGCGGCGGGTCGGCGAGGTCGAAGACGACGACCTCGTCACCCCGGCGGACCAGCCGTTCGACGACGTGACTGCCGACGAAGCCGAACCCGCCGGTGACCAGGGATCTGGGCACTTTTCCTCACCTTCCAATGCCGCGGTAGGCGAAGCCGAACCGGTGCAGCTCGCGGATGCGCGCCGGCGAGAGGTGCATGCGGCCGTCGAAGACCAGGCAGGGCTCGTCCACCCGCTCGGCCAGGGCGCCGAAGTCGAGCTCGTGGAACTGGCGGTGCCCGGCGAGGAAGGCCAGGCAGCCCGCCCCGCTCACCGCCTCGTCCAGGCTCGCCGCCGGTGCGGTGCCGAACCGGGCGACGATCTCGGCGGGGTCGGCCAGCGGGTCGAAGATCCGGACCCGGAAGCCGCTGTCGCGCAGCGCCGCCACGACCCCGCGCACCGGGGTGTTGCGGACGTCCCCGGTGTCGTTCTTGAACGCCGCACCGAGCACGGCGATCGTCGTGTCGGACCGGTCCCGCCCCAGCTTGACCAACTCGTCGGCGATGACGGCGGCGGTGTGCCGGGGCATGTCGTCGTTGACCGCGCGTGCGGTCTCGACCGTGCGCAGGGGCACGCCCCGGTCCCGCCCGTCCCGCCACGCCATCCACGGGTCCTTCGTCAGGCAGGAGCCGCCGACACCCACCCCCGGCAGCAGCAGGTTCACCATGCTGCTGCCCTTGGGCAGGGTGTTCGCCGCGCCGATCACGTCGAGGACGTCCACCCCCAGCACCGCGCAGTACCGGGCGAGCTCGTTGGCGATCGCCACGTTCGCGTCGATCCACCAGTTGGTCGCGAGCTTGACCACCTCGGCGGCCTCGGCCGACGGCACCTGCCGGACGTCCACGCCGAGCGCGGACCGCCAGAACCGTTCGGCCGCGGCGGCGCTGCGCGGGCCGCACCCGCCCACCACCACCGGCAGCGTCCGCACCTGCGCCAGCGCCACCCCCTCGGCGAGTCGCTCCGGGCAGAAGGCCAGCCCGAAGTCGCGCTCGTGCACCAGCCCGCCGCTCTCGAGCAGGGGCGCGACGAGGGTCCGGGTGGTGCCGGGGGAGACCGTCGACTTGAGGATCACCAGTTGCCCGGCGCGCAGCCGCAGGGCGATCTGCTCGCACGCCGCCACGAGCTGGTCGGTGACCATCTCGTGGCCGGCGTCGGTCGGGGTGCCGACCGTCACGACCACCACGTCCGCCGCGCCGACCGGGTCGTACGACGTGCTGGCCGTCAGCCGTCCGGTGGCGGCGAGGTCCCGGACGGCGCCGGCCAGGCCGGGTTCGGGCAGCCGGCAGCGGCCGGCCCGCAGGTCCGCGACGGTGCCCGGTTCGCTGTCGACCGCGACCACCTCGGCGCCGCGGCCGGCGAGGGTGACGGCGAGACAGGTGCCGACGTAGCCGGCACCGGCGATGACCACCCTCAGCGGGGACGGTCCGCCCGGGTCGGGAAGGAACGGCATGATGGCCCGGCACCGCCTTCCTGGTCACGACCTCGTGGTCCTGTCGCCGACACGCGCGCGTGCCCGTGCCGCCGGGTCACGCGATGGCCGCCGCGGCCAGCGCGGTGCGGCCGGCCGGCCAGGCCGGGCCCGACCGACCCACCGGGCCGGACAGCCGCGTGAACGTCTCGACGAGCCGGCACACCGGGCCGATGGCCAGCGCCGGCGGGTCGGTCGGCCGCGGCGGCGCGGTGGTGACCGGGGCGGCCGCGCAGCCGTCCTGGGGCAGCACCAGCTCGGCGGTGCCGACCAGGTGGCTGGTGGGCTCCTCGTCCACCAGGGCCCGGGTCAGCGTGCTGTCGCCCCGGACCAGCACGACCCGGGCCTGGTACGTGCCCGGGCGCGCCACCACCGGGACCTGCGCGCCGTCGGGCGCCACCGCCCACGCGGTCGACGCGTCCGCCGCCTCCCCGTCGGCCCGCAGGCCGACCAGCACCAGGTCGCCGGGCTCGCTGTCGGGCACGTGCAGCACCATCCGGGGCCGGGTGACCTCCGTGACGGCGTTGCGCAGCCAGCCCGCCAGGACGTGGCAGGGCCGGCCGGCCAGCAGCCGGGACATCTGCCGGAAGTGCCCCGGCGACGTGCCGACCAGCCGGGAGAACTGGGTGGTGAAGGTCCCCGCGCTCGTGTAGCCGACGTGGCCGCTGATGGCGGTCACCGTCAGGCCGGAGTGCAGCAGCATCCGGCGGGCCTCCGCCATCCGCAGCGCGGCGAGGAAGCGGGCCGGGGTCATCGTGGTCACGTCACGGAACAGCCGGTGGAAGTGGAACGGGCTGAAGGGAACCACCCGGGCCAGGTCGGCCAGCTGCAGCGGCTCCGACAGATGCCGGCGCATGTAGTCGATGGCCCGCGCCGCAGCCGCCTCCCGGGACTGCTCCATCGTGCTCCGGGCAACGCCAGACGTCGATTTCACATCAGCTCCCTGTGGCAGTGGGATCGGGCACCGCAGAGGAGTCTGCGTAGTCCTCCTTGACGATTTCTTGAACGCCCCGGCAACCGGCTGGGGAGCCATTGGCGGGCCAGCCGAGCAAGTTGGGAGAAGTGGATCCGATGAACGCCGTGAAACATGGGTCCGTAGCGGTACGGCGATCCGGTGCTCCCGTCGGAGCTGGATTTCGACGAACCATTTCGTCAACTGTCGTCTGATTTAACCGCGTCCCACCTGCGGGAGGAGTGCGCCATGCCCGCCAATTGGCGAACCATTCGTCAATACGTCCTGACGCCGGGGATGGCCCAGACCACCTTCGCGACCCGGGGCTTCCGCGCCCGGGACGAGCCGACCCGTGAGCGGCTTGAGTCGGTCGGCGCCCACTTCCTCACCGGCTACGGGCACGCCGTCGGCGCCCGCGGCCCGGACGAGGCGGCCGTGGCGCTGGAGACCGTCGAGCCGGACCTGCGCGGGTTCGCGTACGAGGGCGCGGCGATGGGCCTCGCCGTCCTGGACGGGCTGACCGGTGGCCGCCGGGTCGCCCGGTTCCTGGCCGGGCCGGCCGCTCGGCACGTCTACATGGTCCATGTCGGGGTGGGCTGGGCGATGGCCCGCCTGCCCCGCTGGCGTCGGCACGCCATCCAACCCGCCGACCGGTTGCTGGGCTGGCTCGCCCTGGACGGCTACGGATTCCACCAGGCGTACTTCCACACCCGGCGGTACGTGCGGTCGCACCGGCGCGACGAGGTGCTGCCCTGGCCCGGCGACCCGATCGGGCGGTGGACCGGGCGCGTCGTGGACCAGGGCATCGGCCGCGCGCTGTGGTTCGTCGAGGGCGGCGACACCGACCGGATCGCCGACACGGTCGACGGTTTTCCGCCGGACCGGCACGAGGACCTGTACAGCGGGGTGGCGCTGGCCGCCACGTACGCCGGCGGGACACCGCCCGAGGACCTGCGGCGGCTGCGCGAGCGCAGCGGCGCGTACGCCCCGGCGATGGCCCAGGGCAGCGCCTTCGCGGCGGAGGCCCGGGAGCGCGCCGGACTGACCACCGCGCACACCGCGGCCGCCACCGACGTCTTCTGCGGCGCGCCACCGGCCGAGGCGGCGGCGGTCACCCAGGCCGCGTTGGCCGACCTCGACCGGGACGGGCCGGAGCCGGCCTACCTGGTGTGGCGGCAGCGGATCGCCAAGCAGTTCGTGACGCTGGGGAGGTGCTGACCCTTGTCGGCAATCATCACTATGTTCCGCCGGCAGATCGCCGGGCTGGTCGCGCTGGTGCTGCTCACCGGCATGTACGTGCTGGTCCGGCAGCCGGAGGCGAACGCCGACGAGCGGCGCGCCATGGCCCAGCCGTACCGGTTCACGCCGATGTCGCTGCCGATGCCGGGCGGGCTGCCGCAGCAGTCGATCCGCCGGGTCAACGGCGCGTACCAGCACCTGGCGGCGTGGATCTCCTCCGTCGGCGCCGGCGTCGCGATGAACGACCTGGACGGCGACGGGCTGGCCAACGACATGTGCGTCACCGACCCGCGCGTCGACCGCGTCGTGGTGACCCCGGCCCCGACCGCCGGCGCCGGGCGTTACCAGCCGTTCGTGCTGGACCCCGCACCGCTGCCGACGAACCCGTACATCGCCCCGATGGGCTGCCTGCCCGGCGACCTCAACGCCGACGGCCGCACCGACCTGCTCGTGTACTGGTGGGGCCGGACCCCGGTGGTCTTCCTGGCCCGGGCGGACGCGACCGGACTGTCCCGGGACGCCTACCACCCGGTCGAGCTGGTGCCGGGCGCGTCGACCGGCGGGAGCCGGTACGACGGGCCGAAGTGGAACACCAACGCCGCCACGCTGGCCGACTTCGACGGGGACGGGCAGCTCGACGTCTACATCGGCAACTACTTCCCCGACAGCGCCGTCCTCGACGACACCGTGCACGGCGGGATGGCGATGAACCGGTCCATGTCCAACGGCCTCAACGGCGGCGAGGACCACGTGTTCCGGTGGACCGGCGCCACCGCCGGCGCCACGCCGAGCGTCTCCTTCGCCGAGGTCCCGGACGTCTTCGACACCAAGGTCTCCCGGGGCTGGACCCTGGCCGTCGCCGCCAACGACCTCGACGGCGACCAGTTGCCCGAGCTGTACGTGGCCAACGACTTCGGGCCGGACCGGCTGCTGCACAACCGGTCGGAGCGGGGGCGGATCGCCTTCGCGCTGGTCGAGAGCCCCGGGCTGCCCGGCCTGACCCCCAAGTCCAAGCGGCTCGGCCACGACTCGTTCAAGGGCATGGGCGTGGACTTCGGTGACATCGACGGCGACGGCATGTTCGACCTGTACGTCGGCAACATCACCACCTCGTTCGGCATCCAGGAGAGCAACTTCGCGTTCGTCAACACCGCCGCCGACACCGGTGCGCTGCGCGCCGCGCTGCGGGCCGGCGAGGCGCCGTGGCACGACCGGAGCGCCGAGCTGGGCCTGGCCTGGAGCGGGTGGAGCTGGGACGTCAAGTTCGGCGACTTCACCAACCGGGGCGAACCGGCCATCGTGCAGACCGCCGGCTTCGTCAAGGGCGAGGTCAACCGCTGGGCGCAGTTGCAGGAGGCGGCCACCGCCAACGACGACCTGCTGTCCAACCCCCGCTGGTGGCCGAGGGTCGAGCAGGGCGACGACATCGCCGGCGGCCAGCACCTCGCCTTCCACGTCCGGGGCGCCGACGGCCGCTACGAGGACCTCAGCCATGAACTGGGCCTGGCCGACCGGGTGCCCAGCCGGGGCATCGCCACCGGCGACGCCGACGGCGACGGGCGGCTCGACTTCGCCGTCGC
This sequence comes from Micromonospora sp. NPDC023814, assembly GCF_040639595.1. Taxonomy (NCBI): domain Bacteria; kingdom Bacillati; phylum Actinomycetota; class Actinomycetes; order Micromonosporales; family Micromonosporaceae; genus Micromonospora; species Micromonospora sp. NPDC023814. Next base: position 19,049 of record NZ_JBFAAF010000037.1, on the reverse strand, counting down.
CCGGCAGTGGGACGCGCCGGTCTTCTACCGCAACGACAGCCCGGACACCGGGTCCTTCCTCACCCTGCGGCTGCTGCACGAGCAGGCGCCGGCCGCCGGCCCCCTCGCCGGGGCGGGGTCGCCGGTCGTCGGCGCGCACGTCCGGGTCACCACGCCGGACGGTCGGGTGCTCATCGACCGGGTCGACGGCGGCAGCGGCCACTCGGGCCGGCGCAGCAACGAGGTGTCGCTCGGTCTGGGCGACGCGACCGGCCCGGTGTCGGTCCACCTCACCTGGCGGGACCGGTCCGGCGCCCCGCACGAGCAGGAGCTGTCGCTCACCGCCGGTCGACACACCCTCACCCTCGGTTCGCAGGCTCGGGAGGTCTCGCGATGACGCAGAAGCCGGCGAAGGACCCGCGGATCACCGCGCTGCGCAGGTTCGCCATCTCCATCACCATCCTCAACGTCGCCGGCTACACCGTGCTCGGCTTCGAGCAGGCCTGGGCGTGGCCGCTGTTCGCGATCGCCACGGGCTACGCCGTGGAGCTCGTGCTGGAGACGATCGGCGCGCGGGCCGAGCACCGCCCGCCCCGCTACCGGGGCGGCGGCCTGCGGGGACTGGTCGAGTTCCTCTACCCCGCGCACATCACCGCCCTCGCGGTGAACATGCTGCTGTACGTCAACGACCGCCTGCCGGTGATGCTCTTCGCGGTGGCCGTGGCCATCAGCGGGAAGTGGCTGTTCCGGGTGCCGGTCAACGGCCGGCTGCGGCACTTCATGAACCCGTCGAACTTCGGCATCGCGGTGGTGCTGCTGCTGTTCCCGTGGATCTCCATCGCCCCGCCGTACCAGTTCACCGAATACCTCGAAGGCCCCGCCGACTGGATCGTCCCGGCGGTCATCGTCGTCTTCGGCACCATGCTCAACGCGAAGCTCACCGGCCGGATGTGGCTGATCGCCGGCTGGCTGGGCGTCTTCGTGCTCCAGTCGGTGGTGCGGGGGCTCGTGCTGGACACCGCCATCCTGCCGGCGCTGGCCACCATGACCGGGGTGGCGTTCGTCCTGTTCACCAACTACATGATCACCGACCCGGGGACGACCCCGTCACGGCCGCTGTCCCAGTTCGCCTTCGGTGGCGGAGTGGCCCTGGTGTACGGCGTCCTCACCGGCGCGTCCATCGTCTACGGCCTCTTCTTCGCCACCGCCATCGTCTGCCTGATCCGGGGCGGCTTCCTCTGGTCGCTGCACGCGGTGCGCGTCGCCGCCCGCGACGGCAGGGGCACGCCGCCCGCCGCCCCGGGGACCGTCGACGGCACAGTGCCACCCGTGGCCCGCGAGATGGTGCGGGCATGAGCAGGATCGCCGTCGTCGGCCTGGCCTGCCGCTTCCCGGACGCCGCCGGCCCCGGGCAGCTGTGGGAGAACGCCCTCGCCGGGCGGCGCGCGTTCCGCCGCCTGCCCGACGAGCGGATGCGGGCCGCCGACTACTGGTCCCCGGACCCGGCCGCCCCCGACCGCTACTACGCCGGCAACGCGGCCGTCATCGAGGGCTACGAGTTCGACCGGGTCGGGTTCAAGGTCAGTGGAAGCACGTACCGGTCCACCGACCTCACCCACTGGCTGGCCCTCGACATGGCCGCGCAGGCACTCGCCGACGCCGGGTACCCCGAGGGCGACGGGCTGCCGCGGGAGCGGACGGCGGTGGTCGTCGGCAACACCCTCACCGGCGAATTCACCCGGGCCGGCATGATGCGCCTGCGCTGGCCGTACGTCCGGCGCGTGGTGGGCGCCGCCCTCGGCGAGCAGGGTTGGGACGACGACCGGGTGGCGGCCTTCCTCGCCGACCTGGAGCGCTCCTACAAGGCGCCGTTCGCCGAGATCACCGAGGACAGCCTCGCGGGTGGCCTGTCCAACACCATCGCCGGGCGGATCTGCAACCACTTCGACCTGCACGGCGGCGGGTACACCGTGGACGGGGCCTGCGCCTCGTCGCTGCTGTCGGTGGTCACGGCCTGCCGCAGCCTGACCGACCTCGACGTCGACGTGGCGGTGGCCGGCGGCGTGGACCTGTCCATCGACCCCTTCGAGATGGTCGGCTTCGCCAAGACCGGCGCGCTCGCCGGCGACGAGATGCGCGTCTACGACCGCCGGTCCAACGGGTTCTGGCCCGGCGAGGGCTGCGGCATGGTGGTGCTCATGCGGGAGCGGGACGCGCTCGCGCAGGGCCGGCGCATCTACGCCTCGGTGGCCGGGTGGGGCGTCTCCTCGGACGGCCGGGGCGGCATCACCCGGCCGGAGGCGGCCGGCTACCGGCTGGCCCTGCGGCGCGCGTACCAGCGGGCCGGTTTCGGGGTGGACACCGTGCCGCTGTTCGAGGGGCACGGCACCGGCACGGCCGTCGGCGACGGCACCGAGCTGCGGGCCCTGAGCGAGGAACGCCGGGCGGCCGACCCGGACGCCGACGCCGCCGCGATCGGATCCATCAAGGGGATGATCGGTCACACCAAGGCCGCAGCCGGGGTGGCCGGCCTGATCAAGGCCGTGCTGGCCGTGCACCACCAGGTCGTTCCGCCGACCGTCGGGTGCGTCGAGCCGCACCCGGAACTCACCGCGGACCGTCCCGCGCTGCGCGCCGTACGGCGGGCCGAGCCGTGGCCGGCCGGCGCCGCGCAGCGGGCCGGCGTCACCGCGATGGGCTTCGGCGGCATCAACACCCACCTCGTCGTCGACGGCCCCACCCGCCCCCGCCGCCGGTCCCTGGACCGGCGGACGCAGCAGCTCGCCCGGTCCGTGCAGGACGCCGAGCTGCTCCTGGTCGACGCGGACACCCGCGACGAGCTGCACGACCGGCTGGACGACCTGCGGACGGTCGTGGCCGGGCTGGCCTTCGCCGAGCTGGGCGACCTCGCCACGACCCTGCACCGGGGCCAGCGCGGCCGCGCGTACCGGGCGGCGGTCGTGGCCCGGTCGCCGGAGGAGGCCGACCATGGCCTCGGACTGGCGGCCCGGGCCCTGGCGCCCGACGGCGCCGGGACACTGGTCGACCCGGCGCGGGGCGTCTTCGTCGGCCGGGTCACCCGGCCGGTCCGGGTCGGCTTCCTGTTCCCCGGCCAGGGCTCCGGCCGGGGCTGGGGCGGCGGGGCGCTGCGCCGGCGGTTCACCGAGGTGGACGAGGTCTACCGCGCGGCCGGGGAACCGCCCAGGGACGAGGCGGCCGGATCGACCGCGTTCGCCCAACCCCGGATCGTCACGGGCTCGCTGGCCGGGCTGCGCGCCCTCGCCGCGCTCGACATCGACGCGACCGTCGTCGTCGGCCACAGCCTCGGCGAGCTCACCACGCTGCACTGGGCGGGCTGCCTCGACGAGGACGAGCTGCGGGAACTCGTCACGCTCCGGGGCGAGGCCATGGCCAGGCACGCCGCGCCGGGGGCGATGCTCGGCGTCACCGCCGGGCCGGAGGAGACCGTCGCCCTGCTGGCCGGCACCAGCGCGGTGGTCGCGGGCTACAACGGGCCCCGGCAGACGGTCGTCGCCGGCGGCGACGACGTCGTGGCCGAGGTGGCCCGGCGGGCCGCGACGGCGGGGGTGAGCTGCACCCGGCTGCCCGTCCCGCACGCCTTCCACTCGCCGCTGATGACACCGGCGGCCACCGCCTTCGCCGAGCGCCTGCGGTCCCGCCGGTTCGGGCCGCTGCTGCGCCGGGTGGCCTCGACGGTGACCGGCGCCGTCCTCCCGTCGGACACCGACCTGCCGCAGCACCTGCACCGGCAGATCGAGGCTCCGGTGCGCTTCGCCGCCGCGCTGGCACGCGCCGCCGCCGAGGTCGACCTGTTCCTCGAGGTCGGTCCCGGCAAGGTACTCACCGGGCTGGCCCGCGAGCAGGCGCCGGACGTGCCGGCGCTGGCGGTCGACACCGACGCCGAGTCGCTGTCTGGCCTGCTCGGCGCGGTCGGCGCGGTGTACGCGCTCGGCGGCCCGGCCGCGTACCCGGCCCTGTTCGAGGACCGGCTGACCCGACCGTTCGATCCGCACCGCGCCCGCACCTTCTTCGCGAGCCCGTGCGAGGCGGCACCCGAGCTGGCCGGGCCGGCGCCGGCCGCGGTCGAACCGGTCCCGGCTCCGGCCCGGGCCGACGAAACCCCGATGCCGGCCGCCACCGGCGCGCTGGAGCTGGTGCGGCACCTCGTGGCGCAGCGCGCTGAGTTGCCGGTGGAGGTGCTCCGGGACGACAGCCGGTTCCTCGACGACCTGCACATGAGCTCGATCACCGTCGGCCAGCTCGTCAACGAGGCCGCCCGCGCCATGGGGCTCTCCGCGGTGGCGATACCGACCAACTTCGCCACCGCCACCGTCCGCGAGATGGCCGAGGCGCTGGAGGCCCGGGAGCGCGAGGCCCCGCACGAGCGCGCGGACCTCGTCGCCGGCGTCGCGCCGTGGGTGCGGACCTTCGTCGTCGACCTGGTCGACGAGCCGCTGTCGGTGACGGACCCGACGGAGCCGTGCGGTCGCTGGCAGGTGTTCGCCGACCCCGACCACCCGCTCGCGGACGCGCTGCGCCGGGCGCTGGAGGCGGGTGGCGTCGGCGACGGCGTGCTGGTCTGCCTGCCGGACGAACCCGACGAGGAGCACCTGGCCGTCGCGGTGCGCGGGGCCCAGGCGGCGCTGCGCCAACCGCCCGGCGGGCGGCTCGTGGTCGTGCAACCGGCGGCGCGGGCGGGGGCGGTGGCCAAGACCGCCCGGCTGGAGGGCGACCGGCTGCGGACCACCGTCGTGACCACCCCCCTCGACCCGGCCGCGGTCGACCGGGTGGTCGCCGACGTGGCCGCCACGGAGGACTTCACCGAGGTGGTGTACGACCCGGGCGGCGCCCGCCGGGTGCCCGTGCTGCGCCCGCTGCCCACGTCCGGCACCGGGCCGGACGCGCTGCCGCTGGGTCCGGCCGACGTGCTGCTGGTGACCGGCGGCGGCAAGGGCATCACCGCCGAGTCCGCGCTGATGCTGGCCCGGGAGAGCGGCGCCCGGTTGGCCGTCCTCGGCCGGTCCGACCCCGCCGCCGACGAGGCCCTGGCCGGCAATCTGGCGCGGCTCGCGGACGCCGCGTCCGACCTGCGCTACCTGCGCGTCGACGTCACCGACGCCGCCGCGGTGGCCGCCGCGGTCGCCGCGGTCACCGCCGACTGGGGCCCGGTGACCGCCGTGCTGCACGGCGCCGGGCAGAACACCCCGGCCGCGCTCGTCGACCTGGACGAGGCGGCCCTGCGGGGCGTGTTCGCCGCCAAGGTCGACGGCCTGCGGGCGGTCCTCGCCGCGGTCGACCCCGCACGACTGCGCCTGCTGGTCACGTTCGGCAGCATCATCGGGCGGGCCGGACTGCACGGCGAGGCGCACTACGCCGCGGCGAACGAGGCGCTGGCCGAGCTGACCCGGGAGGTGGCCGCGACGCGGCCGGGGTGCCGCGCCGTCTGCCTGGAGTGGTCGGTGTGGTCCGGGGTCGGCATGGGGGAGCGGCTGTCGGTGGTCGAGTCGTTGAGCGGCTCCGGCGTCACCCCGATCAGCCCCGACGACGGCCTGCGGGTCCTGCGCGAGGTGGTCGCCGACGACACGCTGCCTCCGGTGGTGGTGGTCACCGGGCGCACCGGCGGCGTGGAGACCCTCCGCTACCACCGCTCCGAGTTGCCGCTGCTGCGCTTCACCGAACGGCCGCTGGTGCGTTACGACTGCATCGAGCTGGTCTGCGAGGTCGACCTGGCCCGCACCACGGATCCGTACCTGGAGGACCACCGGCTCGACGGCGACCTGCTGTTCCCGGCGGTGCTCGGGTTGGAGGCCATGGCCCAGGTGGCCACCGCCCTGGCCCGGCACCCGGGAGTGCCCGTGATCGAGGAGGTCCGGTTCGACCGCCCGGTGGTCGTCGACCCGGACACCGGCACGACCGTACGCATCGCCGCGCTGGTCCGGTCGGAGCAGGTCATCGACGTCGTCCTGCGCAGCGCGGCGACCGGTTTCGCGGCCGACCACTTCCGCGCCCGGCTCCGGTTCGCGCCGGACGAGACCTACCCGGCGTACACCGCGGCGCCGGCGCCGGCGGAGCTGCCGGCCGTACCGCTCGACCCGGCCCGCGACCTCTACGGCGACGTCTTGTTCCAGGCCGGTCGGTTCCGCCGGATCAAGGGCTACCGGCAGGTCGCGGCGCGCGTCGCCGAGGCCGAGGTCGTCACCAGCGACGCCGCCTCCTGGTTCAGCGCCTTCCTGCCGGGCCGGCTGGTGCTCGGCGACCCGGGCGCCCGGGACGCGTTCATGCACGGGATCCAGGTGTGCGTGCCGGACGCGACGCTGCTGCCGGAGGGCATCGACCGGATCTGGTCGGCGGGCCCCAAGTTGTCGGCCACCGAGGCCGTGACGATGACCGCGCGGGAACGCGAGCAGCACGGCACCGCCTACGTGTACGACGTCGTCGTCCGGGACGCCACCGGCGCGGTGATCGAGCACTGGATGGGCCTGCGACTGCGCGCCGTGCGTCCGCACGCGCCGCGCGGGTCCTGGCCGCCCGCGCTGCTGGGGCCGCTGCTGCAAAGACGGCTCGCCGAGGTGTTCCCCGGCGACATCGCCGTCGCCGCCGCGCCCGGCGGCGGGCCCCGCGACTCCGGCGCGCTGCTCTCCCGCGCGCTGGGCCAGCCCGTGGTGGTGCGGCACCGGCCCGACGGACGGCCGGAGGTCGACCTGCCGTACACCGTCTCCGTGGCGCACTCGGCGCCGCTCGACCTCGCCGTCGCCGGGGACGGGACGCTCGCCTGCGACGCCGAGCCGGTGGCCGCCCGCCCGGCGGACGTGCGGCACGACCTGGTGGGTCGGCACGGCGCCGTGGCGGCGCTGCTCGTCGCGGAGGTGGGCGACCCGCCGGACGTGGCGGCCACCCGGGTCTGGTGCGCGGAGGAGTGCCTGCAGAAGGCCGGCCGCCCCGAGGGCCGGCTCACCCTGCTGCCCGGGGCGCTCCCGGACGGCTGGGTGGTGCTGGACGCCGGCGACGTCCGGATCGCCACCCGGGTCGTCGCGGTGGCGGGAGCGGCGGCGCCGACCGTGGTCGCCGTGCTCGGCGGGGCGGGGCGGTGAGCATGCCGCGCTACTACGAGTACCGGCACGTCGTCGGCTTCGAGGAGACGAACCTCGTCGGCAACGTGTACTACGTGAACTACCTGCGCTGGCAGGGCCGGTGCCGGGAGATGTTCCTGCACGAGCACGCGCCGGAGATCCTCGACGAGCTGCGCGCCGACCTGAAGCTGTTCACTCTCAGGGCCGAGTGCGAGTTCTTCGCCGAGCTGGCGCCGTTCGACCGCCTCGCGGTCCGGATGCGGCTGGTCGAGCTCAGCCAGACCCAGATGGAGCTGGGCTTCGACTACCTGCGGCTCGGCGGCGACGACCTGCTGGTCGCCCGGGGGCGCCAGCGGATCGCGTGCATGCGCGGGCCGAACGGGCGCACCGAGCCGGTCCGGGTGCCGGCCGGCCTGGTCCGGGCGTTCGCCCCGTTCCGGGCCGCCACGGTGGGGCAGGGGTGAGCGGCATGCGCTTCGACACCCGGCTGGTGCACGGCGGTCGCCGGCCGTCGGCGGGCACCGGGGACGTCGTCCCCCCGATCCACGTCTCCACCACGTACGAGCGCCGGGCGCAGGACGAGCCCCGCTACTTCTACGGCCGGGGCGAGAACCCCACCCGGGAGGAGCTGGAGGAGTGCCTGGCCGGGCTGGAGCGGGCCCCGTTCGCCACCGTCTTCTCCTCCGGCCAGGCCGCCGCCGCGACCCTGCTGTCGCTGGTGCGGCCCGGGCAGTGCGTGGTGAGCACCGACGACGTGTACGCCGGCACCGACGGGCTGTTCGACCTGGCCGCGCGGCAGGGCGTGCGGGTGCGGTACGCCGACCTGACCACCCAGGAGGGGATCACGGCGGCCCTGGCGGAACCGGACCTCGCCCTGGTCTGGATCGAGACACCGACCAATCCGTTGCTCACCGTGGTGGACGTCGCCGAGGTCAGCCGGCGGGCGCACGAGCGGGGGGCCCGCGTGGTGGTCGACAACACCTTCGCCAGCCCGGTGCTCCAGCAGCCGCTGGCGCTCGGCGCCGACGTCTCGCTGTACAGCACCACGAAGTCCATCGCCGGCCACGCGGACGTGCTGGGCGGCGCCCTCGTCTACCGCGACGCGGACCTGCACGCCGCGGTCCGGGCGTACCGGACGACGGCCGGGAACGTGCCGGGGGCGCTGGACTGCTTCCTGGTCCGCCGGGGGTTGCACACCCTGTCGCTGCGGGTGCACCGGCAGGTCGCCACCGCGCGCGTCCTGGTGGAACGGCTGCGGGCGAGCCCCGCGGTCGGCGCCGTCCACTATCCGGGGCTGCCCGAGCACCCGCAGCAGGCGGTCGTCAAGGCCCAGATGAGCGCCCCCGGCGCGATCGTCTCCTTCGACTACCTCGGCGGCCCGGCCGAGCAACTGCTGGACCGGTTCACGCTCTTCACCTGCGGCGTCAGCCTCGGGGGCGTGCACTCCCTCGTGGAGTGCCCGGCCCTGATGACGCACCGTCCGCTGTCGGCCGAGGCCCGCTCGCGGCGGGGCATCGGTGACTCGCTGATCCGCTTGTCGGTCGGCATCGAGGATCCGCACGACCTCGCCGAGGACCTGTCCCGGGCGCTGGCGGGCGGGCCCTGAGCCGGCCGTCCGCCCGCGTCCCGCCGTCCACCCGCCTGCCACGAAAGGGGCCGTCCATGGCCATCCGCGAGATCGACACGACGTTGCCGGTCGTCCGGTCGCTGCCCGCCCCGGGGCGCTACCTGTGCGGCCTCACCTTCGACGGCGAGTTCTTCTGGCACTCCGACCAGGAGGCCGGCGAGATCTACGCCCTCGCCCCGGACACCGGCGCCGTCGTGCGGACCCTGTCCTGTCCCCGGGCGCGGGCCGACCTCACCGTGGGCGGCGGCGCGCTCTGCCAGGTCGGGGGCCGCCCGAAGCGGATCCTGCTGATCGACCCGCTCACCGGCGAGGCGCTCGGCGAGAAGGAGGTGGCCCCGCCCAGCGGCCGGCTCTGCGGGGTGGAGACCACCGGCGTGGCGATGTGGATGGGGCTGCGCGGGCCGTCGGTGGTGCAGCTCCGCGACGTCGCCACGATGACCGTCCAGCGTGAGTTCCCGGTGCCCGGCGTGCCGTCCGGGCTGACGGTGGCCGGTGACCTCGTGGTCTACGCCGACTTCGAGGGGGCGATGCTGCGGGCGGTCGACGCCCGGCACGGCACGCTGCGCGGACAGGCGCCGGTGGCCGGCCGTCCGGTCGGCCTGACCTGGGACGGCGCGCTGCTCTGGTACGCCGACTTCGCCGGCCGCCGGCTGGCGGCGGTGCGGCTGCCCGACCTGCTCGCCACCGGGTCGTGACCCGGCGGTGAGCGCCCGCCGCCGGGCGGGGCCGGGACGGTGTCGTGCCGGCCCGGGCAGGCCGCCGGGCCGGACGCGCGATCGTGCCGGCCCGGGGACGCCGCGGGCCCGGTCCGAGGGCGGGCCGTCAGGCCGGGGCGGGGGACGTCGCCGGGCCGGGGACGTAGTCGTTGCCGGCGTACCAGTCGCCGCGGCCCTGAGGCAGCAGGTCGAGGACGTTCCAGACCGGGCTGAGCAGGTCGATGCCGCGCTCGCCGCCGTCGGGGAAGCTCGCGGGGGCGGAGTAGAGGTGCCGTACCCGGTCGCCCTCGGCGCGCAGCACGCTGGCCATCGGTCGTTGCGTGCCGTCCGGGTGCTCGGCGCGCAGGTCGGCATTGAAGGACGTGCCGTGGCTGGACAGGATCCGCAGGCCGGTCCAGCCCCGCCGCCGGGCCCAGGCCCGCAGCCGGGGCAGCGGCGCCTTCGCCACCACCGCCACGGCGGTGTGCCGGCGCAGGTGCGGAAGCACCCCGTGGAAGCCGTCCACCCACAGCGAGCACATGGGACAGGCCTCGGCGGCGTCCGGTGCGAACATCAGGTGGTAGACGAAGAGGGTCTCGTGCTCCTCGAACAGGTCGCGCAGCCGGACGCTCCGGGCCGGCCCGGGCCGGGCCAGGTCGGCCGGCCCCTCGGCGAGCCGGTAATCGCCCAGCAGCGGGCCGGGTGGCAGCCGTCGCCGTGCCGCGGCCACACGTTCGAGCTGGTCCCGCAGGTCCTGCTCGGCCGCCGCGAGCGCCCGCCGCGCGGCCACGTACGCGCCGTCGGCGCCGGCGGGCCAGCTCGGCAGCCCGGTCTCCTGGTCGACGTCGGTCATGTGCGGCTCCCTCCACGACGGTCGGGCCATCCCCGGGCAGGCTACCCGCCCGGCACCCGACGTGATGTTTCCACCACGCGCAGGCGCCATGCGCTACGCTTTAAAAATGCGTGGTGTTTTGCTCGCTGGTGGCACCGGATCCCGGATGTGGCCGGTGACCCGGGCGGTCTCCAAGCAACTGATGCCGGTCTACGACAAGCCAATGATCTTCTATCCGCTGAGCACCCTCGTGACGGCCGGTGTGCGGGAGATCCTCATCATCACGCGCCCCGACGAGCAGCCGCTGTTCCGGCGCCTGCTCGGTGACGGCGGCCAGTGGGGGCTCGACCTGCGGTACGCCGTGCAGGGGCGCCCGGACGGCATCGCCCACGCGCTCCTGCTCGCCGCGGAATTCCTCGCCGGCGGCCCGGCCATGCTCATCCTCGGCGACAACATCATCCACTCCGCCGAGCTGGACCGGCAGCTCGCCGAGCTGACCGGGGTGGACGGTGGGCTGGTGTTCGGGCTCCCGGTGGCGGACCCGCGGCCGTACGGGGTGCTCGACCTCGACGAGTGCGGCGCGGTGCGCGACATCGTGGAGAAGCCCTTGGTCCCGCCGTCCCGGTACGCCGTGCCCGGCCTCTACGTGTACGGCGCGGACGTCGTCGCCATCGCCGCGGAGCTGACGCCGAGCGCCCGGGGCGAGTTGGAGATCACCGACGTCAACCGGGAGTACCTGCGCCAGGGCCGGCTGGAGGTGCGGCTGCTCGGGCGGCGCACCGCGTGGCTGGACACCGGCCGGTTCGGCGACCTGATGAAGGCGGCCGAGTACGTGCGCGTGATCGAGGAGCGGCACGGCGTCAAGGTCGGCTGCGTCGAGGAGGCGGCCTGGCGGGCCGGGCTGCTCGACGACGCGGCGATGCGCCGCCTGGCGGTGCCGCTGCGTGCCAGCGGGTACGGCGACTACCTGCTGCAACTGCTCGACGGCGAGCGTCCGGCGCGCCCGGCCGCCGTCCGGTGAGGGCTCGGGTGTCGGCGGCGGGCAGGTGATGGCAAGCGCACGCCGTTGCCCGACCAACTTGTCAATCATATAGTGATGTGAGGCCGAGTTCGCCTGCGAGGAGAGCGACATGACCGCCGTCCGGTTCGACTCCGTGGCCTTCAAGGCCGAGCAACGTGACACCTGGAACGCGGTCAGCGCCGGGTGGGACTTCTGGCAGGACCGCTACGAGCGGGCCGCGGCGCCGGTGACCGACTGGCTGCTGCGCGCCGCCGGGCTCCGCCCCGGTCACCGGGTGCTCGACGTCGGCTGCGGCACCGGCGAGCCGTCGGTCAGCGCCGGCCGGCTGGTCGCCCCCACGGGCCGGGTGCTCGGCATCGACCTCGCACCGGAGATGGTCGACCGGGCCCGCCGCTGCGCCGCCGGCCTCGGCCACCCGATCGAGTTCGCCGAGTCCGACGTGGAGGCCCTCGACCTGCCGGCGCACTCCTTCGACGCGGTGCTCAGCCGATGGGGGCTGATGTTCGCGGTGGACCGGCAGCGCACCCTCGGGGGTCTGCACCGCCTCCTGGCTCCCGGCGGCGTGCTGGCCGCCGCCGTCTGGGGGCCGCCGGAGGCGAACCCGATGACCTCGCTGGGCTTCCGGACGCTGGCCGCGGGCCTGCCGGTCCCCCCACCTGGCCGCCCCGGCCCGTTCAGCATGTCCGACGCCGAACGCACCCGCGCCGACCTGCTCGCCGCGGGCTTCACGGACGTCGGCACCGAGTCCGTCGGGATCGCGATGCGCTTCGCCTCCATCGACGAGTACCTCGCGTACACCCGCGACGTGACGCCGCCCGGTGTGCTCGCCACGGTGCGGCGGCAGCTCGGCGCCGACGCGGAGCGGGCGGGTTGGGAGCGGCTCGCCGAGGCCGCCGCCGCCTTCGCCGACGCGGACGGCGTGCTCACCCTGCCCGGCTCGGCGCTCTGCCTGCGCGCGCGCCGCCCCGCCGACGCCGCCGACGTGCCCGCCGACGCCGCCAACGTGCCGGCCGACGCCGGCCGGCCCGAGGCGGCCGGATCCGGCCCGCCGGGGGCCGGGCCGGGGAGGGCCGGATGACCGCGGCCTGCCCGAGCGCGCCACGCCCCGCCCGTCCGCCGGCCGGCCACCCCGGCCTGCTCGCGCTGGCCCAGTCGTACGTCGACGACGCCGCCGCCCGCGGTGAGCTGCCGCGCCGGGACCTGGGTGGGTTGCCCGGCACCCGGGTGCGCGTCGACCCGGAGTTCTGCCGTACGGTGGCCCTGCACTTCGACCGGGCGCCCCGGCGGGACCTCGGGCCGGACCTGGCGGCCCGCTACCGCCGGTTCACGGAGGAGAACCTGCGCCACTTCGCCCTGCTGGCCCGGGCGGGGATCCGCGTCGAGCCGTGGCGGGGCCCCGGGCAGCCGTACCGGGGCGCGGCGGACCTGGTCGACCGCCTCGCCCGCACCGGCGTGCTGCACGTCTACCTGACCCGGGACGGCCACGGCCCGGACGGGCCCGCCCCGGACCATCCGCTGTGCGCCCCGTCGGGTGTCACGGTCGGCGGCGTACCGCTGCTGCACAACGACATCTTCCGGGCCGTGCACGACGTCTTCGGTCACGTCATGCTCGGCGCCTCGATGGGGGTGGCGGGCGAGTTCCTGGCCGCGTACGGGCACATGGCGATGTACTCGCCCGAGGTGCATCCCGTCGTCTTCACCGAGCAGGTCAGCCAGATCTGCTGGTTCTTCCACGGCCCGCACCTGGCGGACCGGGCCGGGCGGTGGCCCCGGCGCGGCGAGCCGGGGTGGATCCCCCCGTCCGAGCGGCCCTACCCGGAGCAGAAGCTCTTCCCCTGCCCGCCGGGTTTCCTCGACCGCTTCACCGCAAGCTTCACGGAGGAAGCAGGATGACCGACACGGCTGCCCATCCCCTGTCCGCGGTGCGGGCCGAGTTCCCGTTCCTCGACGCGGCCGGGCACGGCCCGCCGCTGGCCTACCTCGACAACGCCGCGACGACGCAGAAGCCCCGGTCGGTCCTCGACGCGGTGGTCGACTTCTACACCACGGCGAACAGCAACATCGGGCGCGGCTTCTACGAGCTCAGCCGCCGGGCCACCGGCCGCTACGAGGACGCCCGGGAGGTGGTCCGGCGGTTCGTGAACGCCGCCCACGCCGACGAGATCGTCTTCACCCGGGGCACGACGGACGCGGTGAACCTGCTCGCCGACACCTTCGCCGAGCGGATCGTCGGCGCCGGCGACGACGTCGTGGTCACCGGCATGGAGCACAACTCCAACCTGCTGCCGTGGCGCCGGCTCTGCGAGCGGCGCGGGGCGAGGCTGCGGATCGTGCCGTCACCGGCCGGCGGGCCGGTCCGGCCGGAGGACCTGGCCGCCGTCCTGGGCCGCCGGACCCGCCTCGTCGCGGTCAGCCACGTCTCCAACGTGCTCGGCACCGTCAACCCCGTGCGGGAGCTGGTCCGGGTGGCGCACGACCGGGGCGTGCCCGTGATCGTCGACGGCGCGCAGGCGGTCGCGCACCTGCCGGTCGACGTGCGGGAGATCGGCGCGGACTTCTACTGCTTCTCCGGCCACAAGGTGTACGCCCCGATGGGCTCCGGGGTGCTCTACGGCCGGCGCGAGCTGCTCGCCGACCTGCCGCCGTACCAGGTGGGCGGCGGGACGGTCAAGGGGGTCTCGCACGACGCCCCGGTGTCCTACGTGCCGGTTCCGGCGCGGCTGGAGGCCGGCACCCCGGACATCGGCGCCGCGGTCGGGCTCGCCACCGCGTTGACCTGGCTGGACGGGCTCGACCGGGACGCGGTGCGGGCACACGACGCGGACCTGGTCCGGTACGCCGTCGCGGTCCTGCGCGACGTCGACCGGGTGCGGGTCGTCGGCGACCCGGCCGCGGACCCGGCCGGCATCGTCTCCATCGCCGTGGACGGCCTGCACCCGTACGACGTGGGCGGGCACCTCGACGCGCACGGCATCGCCGTGCGGTCCGGCGTGCACTGCGCCAGCGCGTTCCTCGACGACCTGGGGCTGCTCGGCACGGTGCGGCTCTCCTTCGCGGTCTACAGCACCCGCGACGAGGTCGACCGGGTCGCCGAGGCGCTGCGTACCGTGCGGGCGGGGGAGTGGACCACCCAGTACCCCGACATCCGGTTCCGGTGACCGCCGGGCCCGCCCCGGCCGCCGCCACGGAACCGGGATTCGACACGCTGCCGGCCGGGGAGTTGGCCCTGGCCGCGCTGGAACGGGCCCGCCGGCTCGGCGCCTCGTACGCCGACGTGCGGCTGCGGCGGGTGCGGGCGCTGCGCGAGCGGGTCCGCGACGGGCAGCCGGAGGGCACCCAGGAGAGCGTCGAGACCGGGGCCGGCGTGCGGGTCCTCGTCGACGGCACCTGGGGTTTCGCCTCGGGGGTGGACCTCTCCCCGCCGGGCGTCGCCGAGCTGGCCGCCCGGGCCTGCGAGCTGGCCCGGATGCTGCGCCCGCTGCGCGGCGCGCCGCCCCGGCTGGCGCCCGAGCCGGTCCACGGGCCGGTGGTGTGGGAGTCGCCGTGCGAGGTGGACCCCTTCGCGGTGCCCGCCGCCGAGCGCACCGCCCTGCTGGCCCGCTGGTGCGCGATCCTGCGCGACGGCGGCGCCGACCTGGCGGAGGCGTACCTGCAGGTGTTCCGCGAGTCCACCGTGTACCACGACAGCGAGGGCCGGCGCGTCCGGCAGCGGCGGACGTGGCTGCACCCGATGGTGGTCGGGTTCCGGATCGACGCGGACAACGGCACCTTCGAGACCATGCGCACCCTCGGGCCGCCGGCCGCCCGCGGCTGGGAGTACCTGACCGGGACCGGCTGGGACTGGGCGGGCGAGCTGGCCCGCCTGCCGGGGCTGCTGGCCGAGAAGCTCGCCGCCCCGTCCGTCGAGCCGGGGGAGTACGACCTCGTCATCGACCCGACCAACCTCTGGCTGACGATCCACGAGACCGTCGGGCACGCCACCGAGCTGGACCGGATCCTCGGCCGGGAGGCGGCCTTCGCCGGCACCTCGTTCGTCACCCCCGACGACATCGGGTCGCTCCGCTACGGCTCGCCCGCGATGAACGTGGTCGCCGACCGCACCACCCCGCACGGGCTCGCCACGATCGGCTACGACGACGACGGCGTGGCCGCCCGGTCGTGGCCGCTCGTCCGCGACGGCGTGCTGGTCGGCACGCAACACGACCGGCAGACCGCCGGCGCGGCCGGGCTGGACGGCTCCACCGGCTGCGCGTACGCCGAGTCGTACCGGCACCTGCCCGTGCAGCGGATGCCGAACGTCTCGCTCCGCCCGGCGCCGGACGGGCCGGACACCCGCGAGTTGATCGGCCGGGTGCGGGACGGGCTGTACGTCGTCGGCGACAACAGCTTCTCGATCGACATGGCGCGGGTGAACTTCCAGTTCACCGGGCAGCGCTTCTACCGGATCCGGGACGGCCGCCTGGCCGGCCAGGTGCGGGACGCCGCGTACACGGGGACGACGCTGGAGTTCTGGCGGTCGCTGGAGGCGGTGGGCGGCCCGCAGACCTGGCTGCTGTCCGGTGCGGGGCAGTGCGGCAAGGCGCAGCCGCTGCAACTCGCCGCCGCCGGGCACGGGTGCCCCTCGGCGCTGTTCCGAGGCGTACGCGTGACCAGCACCCGGACGGAGGCGCCCGCGTGAGGACCCCGAGCCCGCAGGAGACGGTGGAGATCGCCCTCGGCGCGGCGGGCGGCGACGACTGCGTGGCGATCGTGGAACAGGGCGCCGACGTGCACCTGCGGTGGGCGGACAACGCGCTGACCGGCAACGGGAGCGGCGACGAGCGCCGGGTGTCGGTGGTGGCCGTCGCGGGCGGCCGGGTGGGTGCGGTGTCGCTGTGCGGGCCGGCCGACCGGGCCGAGGTGGTCGCGCTGGTCGAGGCGGCTCGGGCGGCCGCCCGCCAGGCGCCGCCGGCGCCGGACGCGCGGCCCCTGCCGGCCTCCGGCGCCGGGTCGCCGCACTGGGAGGACCCGGTCCCGGCGGCGCCGCCGACGGTGTTGACCGGGCTGGTCGACCAGTTGGCCGCCGGGTTCGGCCGGGCGCGGCGCGGCGGCCGGGTGCTGCACGGGTACGCCGAGCACCGGATGCGCAGCACGTTCCTCGGCACCTCCACGGGTGTGCGGCTGCGCCACGACGAGCCCGCCGGGCACCTGGAGCTGACCGCGCGTGACCGGGACGGCTTCCCGGTCTGGACGAACGCCGTGACCACCGACTTCGGCGACGTCTCGGTGGCCGCGCTGCAGGACGAGCTGGACCGGCGCCTGCACTGGGGCCGGCGACGGTTCGAGGTGCCGCCCGGCCGGTACGAGTGCCTGCTGCCGCCGACCTCCGTCGCCGACCTGATGAACTACGCCTACACCACGGCGGGAGCCCGGGCGGCGGCGCAGGGGCGGACGGTCTACAGCGGACCGGGGGGCCGGACCCGGATCGGGGAGCAACTCGCCGGCGTGCCGCTGACCCTGCGCAGCGACCCGGCGGCCGACGGGCTGCGCTGCGCCCCGTTCCTGGTGGCGCCCGCGTCGACGCCGACGAGGTCGGTGTTCGACAACGGCCTCCCGCTGGGCGCGACCCGCTGGTGGGACCAGGGTCGGCTGCGGTCGCTGGTACACACCCGCGACAGCGCGGACGAGTTGGGCATGCCGCTCACGCCCGCGGTGGACAACCTCATCCTGCAGGGGCCGGGCGGTGCGTCGCCCGCCGACCTGATCGCGACGACCCGGCGTGGCCTGCTGGTGACGAGCCTCTGGTACATCCGTGAGGTGGACCTCGCCACCATGGCCCTCACCGGGCTGACCCGGGACGGCGTCTACCTGGTGCGCGACGGCGAGGTCGTCGGGGCGGTCAACAACTTCCGCTTCAACGACAGCCCCCTGGCGATGGCCGCCCGGGTCACCGAGGTGGGCCGGACCGTGCCGACCCGGGCCCGCGACTGGGGCGACGCGGTGGCGCGTACGGCCATGCCGATGCTGCGCGTCCAGGACTTCCGGCTCACCGCGGCGACCCACGCGGTCTGACCGCCCGATCCGACCGGCGCAACTCTGGCAGCGGCTGCCCTCCGGCACGCCGCGGCTTGACGCCGGCGGCCCGTCGCGGATGGGCGCGGCCTCACCCGAGCATGCGGGGGCACTCCTACCAGACGGCCCGAAGCGGTATACGAACGAATAGCGTCGGTGGGATATGCGCCTACGGGGATTCAACCCTCCGTATTGGATGATCCCCTTGAACCATCAGTGAAACCGGACATTATTTCGCAAACGATCACTGTAGCCCCGTTGACAGTCACTTTAGAAAACAATAGCGTTCGGGTCAGTGGTCCTCCCGGGTTGAGCAGAGCGTCACAGAGGGCGTCAGGGCATCCGGGGCAAACAGGGAGGTGGAGCCGTGACTGACACGGCGAGAGAGACCTACGAGTCGCTCAACATCGAGCCGAAGCCGCTGCGGCCGCACATCCTGGCTGCGGCGACGGTCGTCTTCGGTGACGACTACTACGGCGGCCGTCGGGAGACGATCAACCTGTCGGGCTTCGTGCAGATGAACAAGTGGCCGATGCCGGGGTTCAAGCACACCGTCGACGAGGACGGCACGGCGAGCTTCAACCTGGAGCTCATCAGCGCCCCCGAGGTCGGCATCAAGGGGTTCAGCTACACGCTGAACGACCGGATCCAGATCCTGTCGAACCCGTACCTGCCGAACACCGGTCACATCAAGCAGATCGTGCCCGGCAAGAACTTCCCCGCGGAGTTCTACATCCGGCGGTTCGGCATCCTGGAGACCAGCACCATGCGGCTGGCCCACCGGGGTGTCATCGACGTCAAGGGGATCGTGGACGGCCTTCCGCCGTACAAGACCCCGCTCACCTCGCCGTTCCTCGGCCGCCCGTACGGCGACCAGGGTGAGGTCATGCCGGCGCACAACGTG
This sequence comes from Micromonospora sp. NPDC023814, assembly GCF_040639595.1. Taxonomy (NCBI): domain Bacteria; kingdom Bacillati; phylum Actinomycetota; class Actinomycetes; order Micromonosporales; family Micromonosporaceae; genus Micromonospora; species Micromonospora sp. NPDC023814. Next base: position 849 of record NZ_JBFAAF010000037.1, on the reverse strand, counting down.
GTCCGGGGCACCAACCTCCCGGCCGCGTGGTACCCGTCGAACGACGAGAACGAGGCCGTCGGCAACACGCCGAGCGCCTTCTTCGCGTCGAGCATCGGCCCGTGCGTCTCGATGCTGGTCGACCCGTCGATCATCATCCAGGCCTCGACCGAGGCGAAGATCAAGGTCGAGGTCAACGGCCGCACCGAGGAGATCGAGCTCGCCGGCGACTACCCGCTCGCCGCGGGCGCCGAGATCCTCCTCTTCGGGCCGGAGAAGCACGACCAGGGCTCCGGGGTGCTGGCCCAGCTCGCCCGCGTGGCGCTGGTGGGCAACAGCCCGGCTCTCGGCGGCAAGGTCATGCTGCGGGCCAGCTTCTTCACCGTCTCGGGCGGCCAGCTCGGCGACGGCAACGAGGAGAGCCTGAGCCGGCTGCGCTACCCGGGTGAGCTGCACTTCGACGCTCACTTCGAGCTGGTGACCCCGTCCGCCACGCTCTACGCGGCGGCCCCGGTGCACCTGAGCGGCCAGCTCAAGGACATCGAGCCGACCGGCACGCTGCTGACCGCCGAGCACGCCGACGCCGCGCTGCGGACGAAGGACGGCGAGTCCCGGGCGCGCCTGACCGGTGTGTCGATGAAGCTGGGTGACGCGCTGGTGGGCTCGGAAGCCTACGTCAGCGCGTGACGACCAACCGCCGTTGGTAGTCCCGAAAGACGTCGTCCCGGGTGGCCTCCTGTCACCCGGGACGGCGTCACTCTCCAGGGGTGGCAGACATGTTCGAGCGGTTCACCGACCGAGCGCGACGGGTTGTCGTCCTGGCCCAGGAAGAGGCCCGGATGCTCAACCACAACTACATCGGTACGGAGC
>NZ_JBFAAF010000036.1:59485-76281 GCF_040639595.1 Micromonospora sp. NPDC023814 | reverse complement strand
AACAGAAACACTCAACGCCAATCGATCCTGATCTCGCCCTGTCAGCGGGAATTGCTACGAGCCGCTGGCCTCAACTCACCCTGACAGACAGGGATCGGGCGTGACCGCGCGAACTCTCGGTGACCGCAACCAGTCTCGGGAGATCTACGACCTTGATAAGTGCCAGCTCCTGGCGGACCTCGGCTGGCCGGCCGATCCCACCCAGCTGAGCCCGGGCCGGATTCCGCTGCTGCTGCCCGTAGCCTGGGAGTGCGGCCGGGCCCCGCGGTTGCGAAGCCGCCGGTGGCGGTTGCGTTCGGCATGCCCCCGGGTCGTGTCGAGCCGCCAGGCCCGGAGTTGTTGCTGTCGCGCACAGCCAGCCGTGCCGCGGCTCGCGGCCAGCCAGCCGTCGAAGTTGGTCCGGCCGGATAGGCGTATCCCGGTGCGAGGCACCGTCGACAGGTCCGCCCGTCACCTGCACGTCCTGCGCCACGTCGGTGGTGCCGAGCGGTACGGACACCGTGGCGGCGCGGTATCCCGGGCAGACGGGCGTGACGTCAGTTCGTAGCTGGTCCCGGCCAGCAGGGTGATCTCGTAACTGCCGGTCGCGGGGTCGGTGAACCAGGGCTCGGCCGGTACCGCCGTCGCCGTGATGCGCGCGTAGAGCGGTCAACCGTGCCCTGACCTGACGGTGCCGGATATGTGCGGTGCCGCCATCGACTGATGCGGCAACTGCTCTGCGGTGACGGTGCCCGGGCGATCCGTAGTTGAGCCTCAGTCGGCGGAGGCGGTGCGATCCGCTTCGGGCGTCCCGACGACGGGGACAGCCGTCCCGACAGCGGATGGCCGTCGAACCGGGGCTTGTCTGGTCGGGCGATCCGCGGGTTAGCGTCAACATGCCGCGCACCCGCGGCCGATCCAACGTACTTAGGAGGCAGCCGTGTCCGACCAATGGCGTCTGCGGGAGTGGGTCCCTCCCGAGCCCGGGCGCCGTGGAGCCAACGGCAACGACGCGGCCGCCCCGAGCGCACTCTCCTATCCGGATTTTCCGGATCTCCAGTCGTTCCGGGCCTCGTCGGTGGCATCTGACCATGACGCGCGCCGACTGGCGCCACCGGCTCTGCCGAACCGGCAGCCGCCGCCGTTCAACCCCCGGGGTTTGGTACGGCCGCCGCGCGGCTCGCTGCCGCACGGCTCGCTGCCGCGCAGCATCCCGCCGAGCCGGTTCAGCGCGACGTCTCCGCCTCCCTCCCCGCCTCGACTGCCGCCGCGGTCCCTGCCGCCGGTGCCGTCCCTGTCGCCGGGCCGGCTGCTGCCGCCGGTGCTGCCGCGCCCGCCGGTGTTGCCGGTGCCGCCGTCGCCGCCGGCCCGGCCGGTCACCGAAGGCCCTGCCCGCAACGGATAACGGACGCATCAGATCTGCCCACAGCGCAGCCGCAACAGAATGAGGTGTATCGATGCCCCTTTGGGCCGACTTCCACGACCTACCGGACGGCACGGTTCGGATGACCTTTGACGACGGCAGCTCCACACTGCTGAGCAGCCGCAGCCCTGACGCCCATGTGCTCATGCAGCGCACCGAGGACGGGACCGAGTTCAGCGACTTCCAGGGAGAGAATCCCGGTCAGGTTCGATTTCCGGATGGATCGTCGGGCGAGTACAACTACCTCGCCGACGGGCGAGTCGAGCTGGTCCTCAGTGATGGCAGCGTCACGGTCATGAGCGGGACGGGAGAGGACGCGGTCATTCTGACCCAGACCACGCCGGATGGCGATGTCTACAGCCAGTTCGACGCCCAGGGCCATCCCGGGCACGTGGAGTTCCACCAATAGTGCGGTGTCCACGAACGTTCGCCGGTTTGTCACGCACCGATCTTGCGGTTGTGGTGCCTGACAAACCGGCGTTCAGGGAGTGCCCGGCACCCCAGCTGCATGATCGACAGGGGCGGACCCGGTCGATGCCGGCACCGGCCCGACCGGAACCGCGGCGACAACCGACAACACTGATGGACGCGGCTGCGCGCGGCCGCCGTCCCGTCGGCCTGGCCGCGGAGCCCGCCGCGTCCCCTGCACCGGCCGGCCAGCCGGCCACGTCCGGGCCATAAAGCGAGGAGACCTGATGCCAGCCAACCGGAAACTGCGCACGAGAGCAGCGGTCACCGCTGCTCTCGTCCTCGCGATCTGTGTGGGGCTGTCGGTGTCCTCGGTCGCCGGCGCCGCCCCGTCGGCCGTGCCCGCCGCCAAAGCCGAGGTGGTCAAGTATTACGAGGTGAAGGCGGCCTACTCCGGGAAGCCGGAGAACCTGTCGGAGATCGCGACGCGGTTCCTCGGTGACGGCTCCCGGTCCACCGAGATCTTCGAACTGAATGTCGGCCGGGAGCAGCCCGACGGTGCGACGCTCAAGGACGCCAACACCCTTCATCAGGGCTGGTACCTCGTGCTGCCCTGGGACGCAGTCGGCGACGGCGTGCAGATGGGGGAGCTGCCGACCAAGCCGAAGAGTCAGCCAACCAAGCCGAAGGGTCAGCCGACCTCGACTCCGGCGACCGGCGGCAGCGCCAGGCCGACCCCGACCGGCACCCCCACGCGCGGCGGGGCGGGGCAGTGTGCAACGGCTGGTGCCGGTCGTACCGGATCGAACTGGGCGCCGTTGCGCATGGCGCCCAGCCAGGCATGGGCCCGGACCAAGGGTGACGGCGTCGTAGTGGCGGTCGTCGACTCGGGGGTCGACGCTACCGTGCCCGAACTGACCGGCCGGGTCGCGGTGGGCGCCGACATCGTGAGCGGATCGGGGCGTGGCAACACCGATTGCCTCGGTACCGGCACCGCCATGGCCGGTATCATCGCGGCCCAGCCTGGTCAGGGCAGCTCGCTGACGGGGATCGCCCCGGGGGCGAGCATCCTGCCGATCCGGGTAGTCACGACGGCGCCGAGCGTCACGGTGGCCGACCAGGCCAGCGCGATCGAGGTCGCGGTTTCGGCCGGCGCGAAGGTGGTCGCGCTCGGGTCGTATGTGGACGTCAGCGATTCGAAGGTCGCCCAGGCGGTCGCCGCGGCGAACAGCCACAATGTGGTCGTGGTGGCCGCCGCGCCGACCGGGGCGGGTGCCTCGGCGGGTCAGCCGCCGGCGGGCGTGCTCAGGGTCGCCGGCGTCGGCGTCGACAACAAACCGGCGGCCGGCTACCGGCCGGGCGAGGTGGACGTGGTCGCGCCAGGGGTGGACATCGTCGTGCTGGGTATCAGTGGAACCGGGAGGCAGGCCGGCTCGGGCACGAACCTGGCGGTCGCGTTCGTGGCCGGAGAGGCGGCGCTCGTCCGTGCGGCCCACCCCGATCTGAACCCGGCCCAGGTCGTGCAACGGGTGAAGGCGACGGCCGACAAGATGGGCAGCCAGGTTCCCGACCCGACCTACGGCTGGGGGATCATCAACCCTTCGGCCGCGGTCAATCAGACGCTCCGGGACGAGCAGCCGGCGGCCCAGCCACCGGCTGCCGCGGGCGGTGACGGCGGCGCCTCGCACTCCGCCGGCAGTACGCTGGCGCTCGTCCTCCTCGTCCTGCTCGGCCTCGTCGCGGTGGCGGCGTTCGCGTTCCGGGCGCGCCGGATGGTGGCGGCCCGTGCGGGCAGCGAGCCGACCGAGGATCCCGATCCGCAGCCGGCCGGCGGAGGCGACGGGAGCAGCAGCCGGGTGGACGACGCGTGGCGCGCTGCTGTCCTGCGCGAAGAGCCGGTGGACAGCGCCGGCCGCGGAGCGGCGAGCGCCACCGAGACGGCAGCCGAGCTTCCGACCACCGTGCCCGCCGGGGCGCCGGACCGACGAACACGCGGAGCTGATAGTGAGCAACGTTGATCCCGGCACCGAGCCGCCGGCCCGGCAGCGTTGGGACTTCGTCGGCGCGTTCGTCGAGTACAGCTGGACGCGGCCGGGCACCGAGCGGAGCGCCGCGCGGCCGCACGTCCTGCTCATCACGGCCACCCTCGCGGCGGTACTGGCGTTGGGGGCGGGAATCATCCTGCAGCTGATCCGCCCGATCAAGTTGACGGCGTCGGCATCCGCGCCGCAGACCTCGGCAAGCGCCACGGTCGGCTTCTCCGCGGTGGCGGGCTGGGACTGCCCGGCGACGGCCACCAGTGGATTCGAGGCCACCGGCCGTCAGGCCAGCTGGCGCACCGTGGCGACCGGCGGCTGGGCCCAGGACGGGTGTCACGGAACCTTCGTGGTGATGCCGATGAGCGCCTCGACCGGCTCGGACCGCGACGGGCCGTCCGCGGTGTGGTGGTTCGTACCCCGAGCGGCCACCAGGTGCGCGGTCAGCGTGTACGTCCCGAACGAGAACCCGCCGTCCTACCGCGCCGCGCGGTCGGTCCAGTTCTACGTGCTGGCGGGCCGCAGTGGTCAACGGTTCGCGCAGTTCGTGGTCGACCAGGGCGCGAAGCCAGGCTCGTGGGTCGAGGTCGGCACCTATCCGACCACCAGCAACGGGATCGCCGTGCTGATGGTGAGCAAGGGGCGGCCGCCGACCGCCGACACCATGCTGGCCATCACCCAGGTCAAGGTCACATGTTCGGGATGAGTGAGCGTCTATGAGTAGGATCGCGTTCCACCGTCCGGCCCGGTTCCTGCCGCCGCGGCTGCCCGACGACACCATCACCATCCCCCCTCCGCCCGAGGTGCCCGAGAGCGGCGGCGCCAGCAACCTCGTCACCGTCGTCCTGCCGTTGCTCACGTCGGTCGGTATGGCGGGCTACATGATCAGCTTTGGTCGTCCGCTGTTGATCCTGCTCGGGGCGCTGTTCGTGGTCGTCTCGATCGCCGTGGCCGTCTCCACCCGCATTCAGTCCAAAAAGAACAATCGCCGGTCCAGCAGGCGCCTGCGTGCCCGGTACCGGGCCAACCTTCAGGATGCCCGCGTACAGGCCCGAAAGATCGCCGGCGGCCAGCGGTTGGTGGCCGCGCTGACGTTCCCCGATCCCGAGCAGCTGTGGGCCATCGCCACCAGCCGGGACCGGGTGTGGGAGCGGCGGCCGGACGACCCGGACTTCCTGCACGTCCGGCTCGGACTCGGCCGGGCCGACCTGGCCACTCCGATCAAACTCGGCGGGAAACTCGACCCGCTCGGCGAGTACGACTGGGAGTCGTTGACCGGAGTCCGGCGGCTTATCCGTCGGCACGCCAAAGTAAATGGCCAGCCCAACGTCGTGAACCTGGGCGAGGCCGGAGTGATCAGCCTCCTCGGGCCACGGCAGCGCACGGCCGCGCTGCTGCGGGCGATCGTGTGTCAGATTGCGGTGCTGCACGCGCCCGACGACGTCATGCTGGCAGTCGAAACGTCCGGCGGGGGCGAGTGGGAATGGGCCAAATGGCTGCCACACGCGTTCGAGCCCGACGCCGCCGGCGAGGCCGGCGTGGTGCCGCTGGTGGCCTCAAGCCCGGGCGCTCTGGCCGACTTCCTGGAGAAGGATCTGTTGCACCGCCAGGAGGAGCTGACGGCCCGGCGCACCCAGATCTCCCTGGACCGTAACCGGACGTTGGTCCAACGCCGCCTTGTGGTGTTGTTCACCGGGTTCGACCCGGTCTCCGAATTCGGCCGCTCCGATCTGCTGCGGTCGTTGCTGAAGGCGGCCGGCCCGCAGCTGGGCCTGACCCTGATCTTCCTCGCCGAGCGGGAGCTCGACGAGCCGGGCCGCGTCGACCTCCGGGTACGCGTGCCCAGCGACACCGCCCTGCAGGCCGAGGGCCTGCCCGAGCTGGTGACCGCGGCTGTCGAAGGGTGTGCGCCGGATATGGTCGACGCCCGGCTGGCCGAGCTCATCGCCCGCTGTCTGGCCCCGCTGCGGCTCAGCGACGAGCATGAGCAGATCCTGGCCCGTATGGTGTCGCTGACCGAGATGCTGCTGGGCGGCGACCCGTTGACGGCCGACATCACCGCCCAGTGGCACGAGCCGACCAGCAAGCGCGTGCTGCGTGTCCCCATCGGGACCGATGGGGACGGCGAGGCGGTGGTGCTGGACATCAAGGAGTCGGCTCAGGACGGGTACGGCCCGCACGGGCTCATCGTCGGCGCCACGGGTTCGGGCAAGAGTGAACTGCTGCGCACCCTGGTCACCGGCCTGGCCCTGACCCACTCGCCAGAACTGCTCAACTTCGTGCTCATCGACTTCAAGGGCGGTGCCGCGTTCGCGCCGCTGGCCGGTCTGCCCCATGTGGCCGGGCTGATCACCAACCTCTCCGACGACGTCGCGATGATCGATCGGGTGCAGGCCGCGCTGATGGGCGAGCAGCAACGCCGCCTGCAGACCCTCCGGGCGGCCGGTAACATCGACTCGGTCAGGGAGTACCAGGTCAGGCAGGCGGCCGGCGAGACCGGTCCGGATGGCAAGCCGCTGCAACCGTTGCCCTATCTGCTCATCATCGTGGACGAGTTCGGCGAGCTGCTCTCCGGCCGGCCGGACATGGCAGACCTCTTCGTCCAGATCGGACGGGTCGGCCGGAGCATCGGCATGCACCTGCTCATGGCCACCCAACGTCTGGAAGAGGGCAAGCTCCGGGGCCTCGACTCCCACCTGTCCTACCGCATCTGTCTGCGCACGTTCAGCGCACAGGAGAGCCGAGCGGTCATCGCCACCACCGACGCTTATCGACTGCCACCGATTCCCGGCTCGGCGTACCTCAAGGTCGATGAGTCGGTCTACCAACGGCTGCGGGTGGCGCACGTGTCGGCACCGTACCTCTCCAGCGACCAGCGGGCCGAACCGGATCGCGTCGCGACCGAGCTGGCGCTCTACCAGTTGCGCAAGCCCGGGCGGGACAATGCCCCGAAGCCGGAGGAACCGGCGACCGTACCCACCGGCCCGACCGAACTCATGATCGTCGTCGACCGGTTGCGGGCGATCGGCCGCCCGGCCCATCAGGTGTGGCTGCCACCCCTGCCGCCGGTCATCACGCTGGACTCGATGCTCGGTGAACTGGAGGTGCTGACCGGTCGCGGCCTGACCGCCCGCGCCTGGACGTTCGGCGGGCAGCTGAAGGTGCCGCTCGGGATCATCGACCTGCCGCTGCAGCAGGACCAGCAGATGCTGGTCATGGACTTCGGCGGCACCCAGGGCAACCTCGCTGCGGTCGGCGCTCCGCAGACCGGCCGGAGCACACTGCTGCGAACGGTGATGCTGTCCACCATGCTCACCCATACGCCGGAAGAGGCGCAGTTCTACTGCGTGGACTTCGGCGGCGGCACCCTGCACCCGTATGCGGACACTCCGCATGTCGGCGTGGTGGCGGGACGCAACGATGAAGCGTTGGTCAGCCGGACGTTCGTCGAGGTGCTCGGCCTCATCGCCGAACGGGAACGGCTGTTCCGCGGCCTCGGCATCGGGTCGATCGCCGAGTTTCGGGCGCGCCGGGCCGCCGGGCGGCTGCCGTCGGGACTGCGGGCAGCCGATGTCTTCCTGCTCATCGACAACTGGGGCGCGGTGCGCGGCGCGTTCGAGGGAGCGGAGCAGCTTGTCACCGAGATCGCGGCCCGGGGTATGGGTGCCGGCGTTCACGTGGTGTTGGCCGCGAACCGATGGATGGAGATCCGTCCGGCCCTGCGCGACAGCATCGGGACCCGCATCGAGCTGCGACTCAACGACCCGTCCGAGTCCGAGGTCGGTCGACGGCTGGCCATGGCGATTCCGGCCGGGATGCCGGGCCGGGGTGTGCTCGCTCCTGGGGTCTACTTCCATCTGGCCCTGCCCCGCGTCGACGGGGTCGAGAGCACCGAGGGGTCTCGCGAGTCGCAGGAGGACGTCCTCGCGAAGGTGGCGGCCGGGTGGTCCGGGCCGCCGGCCCCGCCGATCCGCCTGCTGCCCAGCCGCATCACGCTGCCCGAGGTGGACAGCATGCCGGCGCCGGACGAAGGTGTCCCCATCGGTGTGGGTGAGGCCGATCTGCAGCCGGTCGCGGTCGACCTGGTGGGCGGTGATCCGCACCTGATCGTGTTTGGCGACGTCGGGTCGGGAAAGACCTCCTTCCTGCGCACGTTCATGACCGCCGTGTCTCAGCGTCATACCGGCTGGGAGGCCCGCTTCGTCGTATTCGACTACCGCCGGACGCTCCTCGGCGCCGTCTCCGACGAACATCTGGGCGCGTACGGCACCAACGCCGACGCGGCGCGCGCGTACGTCGCTCAGATGGTGGAGAAGCTGCGTGAGCGGCTACCACCGCCGGGCATCACCCGGCAGGAGCTGATGGCGCGCAGCTGGTGGACCGGGCCGGAGATCTATCTGGTGATCGACGACTACGACCTGGTCGGCGGGGCGCAGGGGCCATTGCATCCGTTGATCGAGTTCATCCCGCATGCGCGGGACATCGGGTTCCACCTGGTGATCGCGCGGCGGGTGAGCGGGTCGTCCCGGGTCCTCATGGCCGACCATGTGCTCGCTCAGGCACGCGAACTGGGATGCGTCGGCCTCATCCTGTCCGGGGACCCCCGCGAGGGCGCGCTGTTCGGCGAGGAGCGGGCGCAGCCGCGACCGCCGGGTCGGGGCGTGCTCGTACGCCGCGGTCGGGCGGGCGAGCTGATCCAGGTTGCCGTCGCCGACGCGGAAGACGATCAGGCCGAGGCCAGTGCTCAGCCGTACGTCCGCGCCTAGTGCGGTGTCGGCTTGTGGCGCAAGGGGGCCCCTGGTGGACACGGACACTGGCTTGACGTCCTCAAAACCGGGCACTGTCAGGTCCGGCCATGGGTCTGTAACGCTGGTGATCGACGCCGCTCAGGGCGTCGAAACGTCGCCGAGGAGGTCAAGACGTGACGCAATATACCGTGACGCCGGAGTACATCGCGCAGGCAGCCGCCAACGCGCACAGCACCGCGACCCTCATCGAGGGCGAGCTCGCCACGCTGCGCAGCTATGTGGAACAGCTGGGAGCCGGCTGGCTCGGCGTGGCGTCGAGCACATTCCAGGCCATGATGACCGACTACAACGCCTATGCCCGCATGCTGCATGACGCATTGGACGCCATCGGTAGCGGACTGCAGGGCAACTACGTTAACTACGTGAACATGGAGCAGGAAAACATCGCCCAGTTGGTGCCCATCGCCGGCGAAATCCCACCGCTGAACCTGGAGCCGGTGCCGACCGGCCCAGCCGGCCCTGGGCAGATCACGAACCCGTAGGCACCACGTCGACCAGATAGGAGAACGACAATGGGTGTGGAAAACACCAGCCTCAAGGTGCCGACCGAACTCGGCGAGGCCGGCCCGTTCGTCCGGCAGGTGGCCGGAAACATCATCGTCCAGTTGAACGACCTGGCCCGCCAGCTCGCTCCGCTGCAGGACACCTGGACCGGTGACGCGTACGTGTACTTCAACGCTCTGGAACAGAGTTGGAATCTGTCCGCGCGCGGTCTGTTCGGTGACGGTCAGCAGGAGCCCGGCATCCTCGGGGACATCGCGCACCGGCTTGACGTGGCCTGGTACAACTACGTCACCACACAGAACGCGAACACCAAGCAGTGGATGCACTGAGCGATGCTTGACAGGCGGAGCCGGGTCACCGTCGTCGGCGCGAGCAAGAGTGCGGACGTAGCACTCCCCAGTGACGCACCGGTCGGCGAGTACGCCGCGGCGCTGGCGCGCATGTGCGGACAGGCCCGCGGCGGTGTGATGCCGCCGGCCTGGACGCTCGCCCCGGCCGGCGCCGCGCCGATTCCCGTGGGCACATCGCTGGTCGATGCGGGCGTTACCGACGGCCAGGTGCTCTACCTGCACGACGTGGCCCGCGATCCCGGTACGGCGCCGGTAGTCGAGGACATCGGCGAGTTGGTGGCCGACGAGAGCGAGCGAAACCGGGACCGGAGCAACCCGCGGGGGCCGACGATCGCGTCGCTCGGACTGCTGTGGCTGCTCCTGTCGGCCGCGGTGGCCGCACTGCGACATGCCGGCGGCCTGATTTCGCCCGCCATCCTCCTGATCGTCGCCGGCTTGGTCGCCCTGGCAGCCGGGTGGGCTCTGCAGGAGCTCCGCACACCGGTACCCCGGGCCCTGAGTATGGCCGTCATCCTGACCGCCACGCCGTGCCTGCTGGTTGCCGGCGGCCTTCTGGGACAAGCACTCGCCGGGGGGCACTTCTTCTGGCTCGGTGCCATCATCGGCGTCAATGCCGCCGCGGTCATGGCTCTGGCGGCCGTGCCCGACCCGGTCATCGCGGCGTTCGAGGTGCCGTTGGCCGTCGCGGCGGCGCTGGCCGCGGTGCTGCACATCTCCCGGGTAGACCTGTCCGGCGCCTCGGTGGCGGCCGCGGTCGCGGTCACGGCACTGGCCATCATCGGTGTGGCCAAGCCGCTGGGCGCCACCATCGCCGCGTGGAGCGGGAAACTTCCCCGGGGCGGTCCCGCCCTGGCCCAAGCGACCGCGGAACTGCTCGCGCGTGCCCGGCAGGCGGTGGCGGTGTTGCTGGCCGTGCCGGCCGTGGCGCTCGCCGTGACCCTGCCGGTACTGACCATCACCCATGAACGTCAGCCATACGCGTTGGCCCTTGCGGGAACGGCGGGCGTCGCCCTGTTGCTCCGCGTGCGCCGGGCCGCGCTCACCGCCGAAATCGTCCTCGCCGGTGCGGCCGGTGGTATCGGGGTCTTCGCCGTCCTCGCCGCACTGGCCGAGCGCTACCTGACGAGTGGGATCGCGATATTCGCGCTCGCCTTCGCCGCGGTGATCCTCACTGGTTGGGGCCTCGCGGTGACGGTGCTGCGCCATCCCAAGGCGGCCGGTCGCGACGCGGAGCCTACCCTGGGCGGCCCGGCCGAGAGCCCCGACCGGCTCAAGTGGGTCGAGGTCATCGCAATGCTGTGCAACATCGCCAGCGCCCTACTGGCGATGGCCGTCTTCGGCGTGTACGACGAACTTCTGGCCATGGGGCGGGGCATCATCGGCTGACAGGCCGATCCGTGTCTGGGGCTGGCGGTGGCCTGTTGCAGGGCGCGCCAACGCTGGGTGAGCAGGGCCAGGCCGCCTTCGCCGAGGTAGCGTAAGGACGCAGGAGCAGGTTGTCCGTACGGGTGCCCACGTCCAGCGGGCGGTCGTCGCCGGACTGTGACGCGGAACAGCAGCAGCCAGTACAGCAGCACGTGGGCGTGTATCCGGTCGTCGAGACGTTGGTAGACCGGCCGAAGACACGAGGTCGACTCACGCACGGAAGGAACGCTCGGTCGGCTTCCAGCAGGTTCTGGTAGCCAAGCGTCGCATCCTTCGCGGGCACAGGCCCGCGTCGGAGGTCGCCAGCAGGTACTTGCCGTCGAGCTTGGTTTCGACGGTGACCCTGGCCGGGCCGATGGACAGCCGGCCGGTGCTCGGGTGCTGCTTGAGCCAGCGGCCCAGCGTGCGGTGATCGCCGGTGGTGCACTTGATCACCGCCGATGAACAGGCACAACACTGTCCGGACTGCGGTACCCGGGCACGACGGTTCAAGGGGCGACGGGTGACCAGGCCGCGGGACCTGCCGGTCGGCGGCCGCCGCCCGCGACTGGTATGGACCAGGTACCGCTGGCGCTGCGACGAGCCGGCGTGCCGGCGTCGCTCGTTCACCGAGTCGGTGCCAGCGGTGCCACCGCGTAAACGGTTGACCAGCCGGTTGCGGGCCACGGCCGGGCCCGCGGTGGCCGATGGGGACCGTGGTCCAGGCGGCCCGCGACCCTTGTTCGGGGGTGGTGGGCAGCGGGTGCGGGGTGAAGGTGTCGAGATCGGCGGACCGCACCCTCGCGGAACTCCCGGTCGGACCGTCGTCTCGTTCTCAGCCACGACCCTCTATCCCTTGAGGTCTGGCCTCCACGCTATTCGGGGGAACCTCAGATGCGCCACCAGCCGTCCTGCAGATTCAGCCAGCACGTCGCTGACCCACAGGCCGCCGTAGATCCAGGTCTTCTCCGGTCGGCGCTGTAGTCCATCGGTGCCTTGATTCGGTGGCCATCCGGCTCCAGTCGGGCGGCGGTGGGAACGAGCGGGGGGATCACCGGCCCGAGCTCGTCGGCGCAGATGACCGGGGTCTCCTGCGGCGAGTGCGTGTAGAGCTCCACGGTCCTCGTCCTTGAGCACATCGGTGCTGGTAACCCCAGGAACGCCACGCCGTCGCCACACCTCCTACCAGCACCTTGCTGGGATCACCTCACTGACCGACACCTGACACGGCGGTGCACCGGGACCGTGAGGTCCCGGTGCACCGCCATGTGTCTCACGCAGCGGGGAAGTAGGACTGCTTGTCCGCCGCAACGTAGATCTGACCGGCTGTGTCGAGGCGGTCGAGAAATACGGCGACCGTCATCAAGGCATCAGAGCCGCCCGCCATCAGGTTGTCGATGTAATTGACCATTGCCAGGGCTTCCGCGCTCGGCGCCTCGTGCCTGGTTTCGTCGGTCGGATACAATTTATTGTACGAGTCGTCGGGGAGTTGAAGGTGCTCGGGACGGTAGAAGATCCAGTCCTTGACCCCGTCGATGTACGCCTTCAGTTCATTCCACCCGTCCTGGCCCGTGATCGTGTCCCTGAGCGGTTGCTTGATCCAATGCTCGGCATCGCGGATTGTGCTGGGCAGGATGTGAAACGCATTAAGCACCGGCGGGGGATCTTCGGGGGACGTGCTCTGGGGAGGCGGAGTGACCTCCGGGGGCGGGAGCGTGCCGGTGAGATTCGATAGCCAGTCGTCGTTGAACGTAAACTTCGAAATCTCGACATCGGGGGGAACGTCTGAACCAAGGCTCGGTAGTGGCTGGTAGTTCTGTGGCAAATGATAGGGATTCGTGAGCGCCTCGTAGCTGTATCCCCATTCGCCACCGGGCGGGGCGTCCCCGGTTTCCTCCCACTTCCAGTAGACGATGTCGCCGCCGCCATTTTTGACCCAGTGACCCATCGCCGCCGGCTCCTTTCATTCTGTTGCGTTGTCAGGGTTTACGCGTGGTCCAACTTGATTTGACCGGGCAGGTCCTCGACATCGAGGGTGCTGAGTTGTTCGTGGGTCGGCGCTGTGACCTCAGCGATGCGGTAGGCGTGCCGCTCGGTCATCTCCTGGAACACTTTCCGGGCGAAGCGGCCGTTACCGAAGCTTCCGGTGCGCTCGGTCTCGGTGAAGAACTGGGCCAGCGCGACCCGGGTCGCCTCGGGGACGTGGTACTGGTGGGCCGCGGCCTGGTGGCTCACGATGCGGACCAGTTCGTCGGGCGTGTAATCGTCGAAGTACAGGGTGCGACTGAAGCGGGAGGACAGGCCGGGGTTGGCCGCTACGAATCGCTCCATCTGGTCGGGGTAGCCGGCGACGATGACGACGACCTCGTCGCGGTGATCCTCCATGAGTTTGACCAGGGTTGAAATCGCCTCCTGCCCGAAGTCCGCGGCATTGCCGTCGGGGACCAGGGAGTAGGCCTCGTCGATGAACAACACCCCGCCGAGGGCACGGCGGAACGCGGTCTGGGTCTTGGGCGCGGTATGCCCGACATACTCGCCGACGAGCGTTGCCCGATCGACCTCCACGAGGTGACCTGTGCTGAGCATGCCGAGCGCCGCGAGGATCTGCCCGTACAGGCGCGCCACGGTGGTCTTGCCGGTCCCCGGGTTTCCGGCGAAGACGAGGTGCCGCGACAGGGGCGGTGGCGGCAGCCCGGCTTCCTCGCGGCGCTTGACCATCTGCATCAACCTGACCAGGGTGCCGACCTCCTGTTTGGCCCGGGCCAGTCCGACCAGCTGCTCGAGCTGCTGCAGCAGTTCGGGCAGCGCCGCCTGAGGCTTGTCGAGCTGCCCGCCGGCACCGACTCTCGCCCCGGCACCACGGATGCGCTGCGGCTCGCCGTCGGTGACCGGCATGGTCGCCGTGCGCACGTTGTCCACCGTGCAGGCATCGAAGGTCGGGCGAGCGCCGTCGGCCAGGTGCATGTCCTCATCCACGTCGTGAACCATGCACCGGCGCAATACAGGATCTCCCTCCGCCCCGATGTAGAGCGCGGGAAGGTCCGTGGCCGAGAACGTACAGTCCTCTACGGTGCCGCCGGCTCCCGGGGCGACGTACATGCCGTTCTTGCGACACCGGCGCACCGTTGTATCCCGGACCACCGGCCGGGCTCCGGTCCAGATGACCAGGCCGCTACCGCCGGTGTCCTCGATGGCACATCCCTCCAGCGTCGCTGCGCTGCCTTTGTCGAAGAACACACCGACCCCGCCGCACGTGGCGAACCGGGATGACCGCACGGTCGGACCGGCGCCGGGGCCTACCTCCAGCCCGGATTGGGCCGACTCCACCGTGCAGTCCTCGATCAGCGGGCGGTGCCGAGTCTCGATCCGGATGCCGATCGCCGCGCCCGCGATGGTGGCTTCGCGGATCGTGGCGTCTGCGCGGGCCTCGACATGTATGCCGGACATCTGGACTTTCTCGATCTGTCCGCCGGTCAGCCTGAGCACGGCCTGCCCAGCGACTCGGATACCGTGCTCAGGGGTTCCCGTTACCAGGCATTCCACCAGATCGGACTCCGAGTTGCCGCCGAGATGAATCGAGCTGAAGGCGGCCCCGCGCGCGGTGACGCGGGTCAACGAGGCGTGGGCGTCGCCGTCGACGAAAACGGCGTTGGCGCCGGGCCCGACGACGGTGCAATCCGTGGCGTCCAATACGGCCGAGCC
Organism: Micromonospora sp. NPDC023814; assembly: GCF_040639595.1. Lineage (NCBI taxonomy): Bacteria > Bacillati > Actinomycetota > Actinomycetes > Micromonosporales > Micromonosporaceae > Micromonospora > Micromonospora sp. NPDC023814. Next base: position 61,667 of record NZ_JBFAAF010000036.1, on the reverse strand, counting down.
GCTGAGCACCACGCCCGTCCGTGCGCTGCCGGTGATTTCACAACCGGTCATCGTCACCTTGCACACGCCGACAGCACGCACGCCCGCACGCCCGGCCCGGGTGAGGTTGCAATCGATCATTGCCACCCCGATGGGGGGCTCGGCGCCGGGCGATGCCGGGTCTGGCCCGGCCGCCGCGTCCGGGTCGGGGATCGCGCTGCCGGCGACGCTCAGTGCGTCGGCGCCGGTGTCGGACAGGCGACTGGCCTGGACGAACAGGCGCGCACTATCCTGTGTGTACATCCCAGCCTCGCCGGTGTGGGAGACATCGCAGTCCTTGAGTGTCGCCGCCGCCGAGCCGACGAGGGAGACACCGGTCCGGGTAGTCTGCGTGATCATGGTCGATGTGACGTGGGTGCGGCTCGACTGGCTCAGGACGATGCCATCGCCCTCGATGGCCTCGATGGTGCATTTGACCAGGCTCGCTGTCGCGTCACCGGTCACATGCAGGCCGGCTTCCGCGCAGCGGTGGATCCGGCAGCCCACCAGCTCGGCTTCGGCCCGACCACTGATCTCCACGCGTCCGACGGAGATCTCACAGTCTTCGAACATCACGTGACCGCTCGACGCCAGTACCGCCACCGCGGCCGGTTCGGTGCCCCGCACCCTGATCCCGCGGACAACCGCCGACGGCGTCCTGCTCACGAGGGCCGGACCGTAGGTGGCCACGATCTCGACCACACCGCGCTCGGCGACGAGGCTCACATCCCGGTCGATGATGACGCTCTCGTTGTAGACGCCGGGCGCGAGGGAGATGACGGACCCGTCGGCCGCGGCGCGGATCGCCGATCCGATGCTGCGATGGTTGCCCCACCCTCGTGCGGCTACGCGCAGCGGCGCCCCGGCCTTCATCGGACGGGGATCATGCGACGTGGCGGCAAGAGTCATCGTTCAGATATCCCAGCGCGATGGCGACCCGGGTCAGCTCGGCCTTGTTGCCGACGCTGAGCTTCCCGCGGATACGCTTGGCGTACGTGTTGACCGTGGCCTGGGACAGCCCCATCCTGCTGGCGATCTGCGCCTGGGTGAAGCCCTGCGCGATCCACTGGAGGGTCTCGATCTCCCGGGGCGCCAGTCCGGTCACGTTGTCGCCGCGACGGGGCTGGCGTAGTTCGCTGTGTAGCTGATCGACCAGCCTTGCGCAAATGTAGGTCCCGCCCTGCGCGACGACCCGGAGCGCGTCGGCGATCGCGTCGTGCGGGGAGTAGCGGGTGATGCAGCCGCGGGCCCCGGCGCGCATCGCACTCAGCAGGGTTGGCGGCTGGTCCCAGGTCGAGGTGATGACGGGTCGTCCGATCGCGGCGGCGTTGGCGATCACTTCCAGCGAGGGCGTGGGGCGGTGCGTGGGCAGAGCGAGCAGCACCACGTCACAGTCGACAGCGGCCGCGGCGAGGTCGCCGATGCCAGGCACGGACGCGACCACGGTCAGGCGCGGGTCCAGCGACACCACACTCTCCATGCCGGTCCTCGTGACTGGTTGGTCGTCGACGATCGACACGGTTGTCACCGGGTCGGTCGCGGCCGGGGCAGAAGCCCCGGGCGGACCGGCCTTCATGTTGGACGCCACCGTCGCCGCCGTCCGGAGCGTGTACTGGCCCGCCGACATCACGGCCATCTCCCCTCTGACAACGTGCCGCCGAAGTGTTCCTCCATAGAACGCTGGGCGTCGCGTTCCGGTTCACGCGTGACGGGCTCGCCCTGATCGCCAGAACCCATTCGGTGTCCCCTCATCCGGGAACTGCCGCGTCGAGCCATGTCCGTGGCACGCTCCGAGCATCACTCTGCCCACGCAGACCGGCGGACCGATACTCGTCGGCGCCGCCGGCGTCGGGCCGGGGATGGACCAGCCCTGGACCGCCCGATCGGTGGGCCCGTCCTCGGCGCCGAACCTGAGACCGTACGGGAGCCCCGATGCGCAGCGCGGACATCAAGATTGATCCGTCAACGGGCAACACCATCATGACCGCCGACGATGGTTCGGTCTACACGATAAGTCCGGACGGACGGACGTTGTCGGTGACGTCGGTGGTGCATCATGAGGGTGGGCCGGACACGTATTCGACGACGACGTATTCGGCGTGGGATGAGAAGGGTCAGCCGACGGCGGGTTCGGGTGAGAGTGGTTCGTTCACGTTGTCGTACG